>JBGOZL010000118.1:0-6373 GCA_041480185.1 Anaerolineae bacterium | reverse complement strand
CCGCAAATTTAAATAAGGAAAACCCACATGAAACGCGAAATCAAAATAGGCGATCGCCTAGTTGGCGACGGGCATCCCACTTACATTATTGCAGAAATTGGAATCAACCATAATGGCAATCTGGATATTGCCAAGCAAATGATCGATGCGGCAGTCCATGCAGGTGTGGACGCGATAAAGTTTCAGAAACGCACACCCGAGCTGTCTACACCACCGGAACAGCAGAAGCAAATGCGGGAAACCCCCTGGGGTTATATCTCCTACCTCGATTACCGATACAAGGTCGAGTTCGGCGAAAAGGAATACCGTGAGATCGACCGCTATTGCAAACAAAAAAGGATTGCCTGGTTCGCATCCGTGTGGGACGAAAAGGCGGTCGACTTTATGGAGAGTTTCGACCCCCCGGTCTACAAAATCCCCTCAGCCTCCATTACCGATCACAATTTGCTCCGCCATACCCGCACTACGGGACGCCCCCTGGTGATCTCCACCGGCATGTCTACCATGGAGCAAATTCGGGCTGCGGTCAAAATAGCCGGTACCGAGAACCTGGTAATCTCTCACTGCACCAGTACCTATCCCTGTGAACCGGAAGAACTCAACATGCGCATGATCCAGACTCTCCGGGAGGAGTTCCCATGCCCGGTTGGCTATTCCGGTCATGAGGTTGGCCTTGTCCCACCTCAGGTGGCGGTGGCCCTCGGGGCCTGCATGATCGAACGTCACCTGACCCTCGACCGGGCCATGTGGGGCTCCGATCAAGCCGCCTCGGTGGAACCGGGCGGTTTCGAACGGTTGATTAAATATATCCGGGTGAGCGAGGCTTCCCTGGGGGATGGCATCAAGAAGGTCTATGAAAGTGAAAAGCATTCAATGCGGAAATTGAGACGTGTGGTATCTGAGGAATGAAGCTATCAAAATTTACGCCTCGTAATTTATGGCGGGTTGCCCTGCGCGAGGCCAGGCGGACTCGCAGCGACCTGTGGATCCGCTGGATTAATTGGCATGTGGGTCGCAGTCCCATATCAGCTGACGGGAAACCGGTCATCTTTTTCAATGCTTCGACGCGCATTTCACTCATCAGTTTAAACGCTGCCTATTCGCTGATCGCCTCCTGGATGGTGCGTGTCTCTGGCGTTCCAGTGATCAATTTTGTCTGCCGGGCCGGAATGAGGCACTGTGTACTTGGGACCGATCATAAAAATCCGCATACGGCATTACCCTGTCGGGTCTGTATTAAGCGCTCGCGTGTTCAATATGCAGGCACACCAGCTCATTTTTTTGAATATGACCCATCTCCCGACCAGATTTTATTGTTGGAGAAATTATCTCTGAATGATCTTTATCAGTATGAGCAGCCGGTCCCGGTGGATTGGTTGACTCAAGACAGGACGGTCCCTCTGGGTCAGCTCGTCCTGCCTGCCGTTCGCTGGTTCCTCCGCCGTCACAACCTGATTGATGACGATTCAACCCGCTATCTCTACCGCGAATTCATTCTTTCCGCCTGGAATGTGGGTCGACAGTTCTACAGTTTGATGCAGCGCACAGATCCGCAACTCGTGGTGGTGTTCAATGGACAATTCTTCCCAGAGGCCACTGTCCGCTGGATCGCCCACCAACGTGGGATTCGTGTTATTACCCACGAGGTGGGGCTGTACCCCATGACCGGTTTTTTCACAGATAAGGAAGCCACGATTTACCCGATCGAAATCCCGGAAGAATATGACCTTGGGCCGGATCAAATTGCCCGCATGAATGCTTACCTTGAGAAACGTTTCAAAGGGAAATTCAGCATGGCAGGCATCCAATTCTGGCCTGAGATGCAAGGCTTGGAAGCTTCCTTGTTGGAACGCCTGGAACATTTTAAACAGGTGGTACCGGTATTCACCAATGTGATATTTGATACCAGCCAGCCACATTCGAACATCCTTTTTAAAGATATGTTTGAATGGCTGGACAATGTGCTCGAGATTGCCCGCAACCACACGGAGACTTTTTTTATCATTCGTGCTCATCCGGATGAATCCCGACCAGGAAAAGCTGCCACTGAAAGTGTCGCCATGTGGGTGCAGGAAAATAGAGCAGCCCGACTGCCGAACATTATGTTCGTCAGCCCGGACGAATACATCAGTTCATATGAATTGATCCTGCGTTCAAAATTTGTCATGGTCTATAATTCCACCATTGGCTTGGAAGCTTCGATCCTGGGTGTACCAGTGCTGGCAGCCGGACAGTCACGTTACACGGGGTATCCCACGGTATTTTTTCCTCCCTCCCAGGCAGCCTACCTTAAGCAGTGTGAACAGTTCCTGGCGGCAGATAAATTTGAAGCTCCACCTGAGCACCGCCGGCAGGCACGTCGTTTCCTGTATTACCATGTTTTTCGCGTCTCCCTGCCTTTTGATGACTATCTTGAACCAGCCGGAGTACCCGGATTTGTATATTTTAAACCGTTCAACCGGTTTAAACTGTCTGCGGAGAAATCAACCACCGCAAGAGCCATCCTGGATGGTTTGTTCGATCGGAAACAGTTTGAGTTAGATGACGATTTCATGTTGAAAGAGTAACTCATGCAGTGTTCGCTGATCGTTTGCACCTTTAACGAAGAACACCACATTGGACGATTTCTGGAAGGCGTTCGCCACCAGACGGTACAGGATGTAGAGGTTATCCTCGTAGACTCGGGTTCTACTGACGCCACGGCAACCATTGCTGCCCAGTATAGTGCGACCGTGTTATATATTCCCCCGGCATTTTCTGGTCCGGATAGCACAATTTTAGGGCACGTACCAGGGCTACCGCCGGTCACTGGAAAGGAACTGGCAGTTACGGGAAACATTTATCTGCACGGGATGAAAATGCCCCAAAAGCCACAGCCGCGCGCAGTGGAACCGATTCGGTATAATAAGAGAGCTATGTCAAAACTCGCAGCCCTCGTCCCCATGCGTCACCACAGCCAGCGCGTTCAAGGAAAAAACTATCGCCCCCTAGCAGGCAAGCCTCTCTATCAGCACATCATTGAGACGTTGCTGGATGTGTCTGAAATAAATGCAATTGTTGTGGATACCGACTCTCAGCCGGTTATCGAAGGCTTACGGCGGGATTTTCCCCAGGTACGGATAATTAACCGACCTGAACATTTGCGTTTCGACACGATTTCAATGAATGAAATTTTGCTGTACGATACTTCCCAAGTGGAGGCTGATTTCTATCTCCAAACCCACAGCACCAACCCGCTACTACGCCCCGCGACAATCTCGAAAGCCATCCAGACTTTCCTGGCTGATTTTCCAAAACACGATTCACTCTTCTCAGTGACGCGTTTACAAGCACGTCTTTACGACCGGCATGGACAGGCGCTAAACCACGACCCAAATATCCTGCTCCAAACCCAGGACTTGCCACCGGTTTATGAAGAGAATTCGTGCATCTATATCTTCAACCATGAAAGCTTGTCCCGGCGGAGCAACCGCCTCGGAGAAAAGCCCCTGATGTTCGAGATTGACGCTGCTGAAGCCTGGGACATTGACGAGGAACTTGATTTTACCATTGCTGATTTCTTGATGAAACAGCGTGCGAAATAGCGTCATCCCAAAGGTTATTTAATATATATTTTATAGGGGCATAGATATGGAAAAAAGCCACTAGCTGTAATTAAGTTGGAGTTAGTGCTGATCAGGACGCTTTACTTATTCAGCAGCGGATCGTAATTGTCTCCCGTGTAAACCCGAACGGTACTGAAGTCTCCGATGAGATCAAGGTTATGAAGGCGAGGCTTGTCGCTGCAAATGGTGCAGATGATTGCGCAGGGTTTAAAATTCGGATCAACATAACGCTGCAAGCTGGGGGATGTATCGATCGATTCGATGCGGATTCCTCCTTGCGGGGCGTTAAGCAGCCACCAAAACACATATTCAATATCGTGAGAGTCCAAGCGCAGGCTCATACTTTGGCAACCTGAGGCTAGCACCAGTTCTGTGGCGGCGGAATACGGCTCGCGGTATTGTATCCAGTTGGCGAAGAGAACCGTCTTGGGCGATTCGTATAAAATTGAACCACTGGTGCAGCCTAAAGAATCTGAAAAGCACGGGATGGTGTAGGGTTCCTGGATGTTGCGCATGGCGATAAGTGGGCGGGTTCGGTTGAAGATTACATATGGTAACGTGGTGAGGAGCAATCCGAGCGTAAGCAACCCTGCCAGTTTATCCTTTTTGATAAGCGTCAACGTCAACCCAAATAGGGGGGCAAAGGCTATCCAGAAGGGGAGTTGGTAGCGTATCCCAAACGTGACAGATTTTAAAACAAATACCAGTACCAAAAATGTCCCCAGAGCTACGCAGAGATACCACTTGAAGGTTGACTCACCGACTCTCTTCCGAAAGATAACCAGCAATGTAAGTGTAAACGGGACGAGCAAGGCCTGCAGTGGGCTGCCAGCCAGATCCTCGTGATTCCAGTCCCAGATGAGTTCGAACTTGCCCGCGTTGGGGTCAAGGCGGAAGAAAGTGTTCTTGTACCACCTGATAATGGATGCATTGATAGAGTCAGAGGGGGTGGCAAAATTCATCAGGACGTTTCCCGTCAGGGATGAAATAAACACCTCCGGGCTGAAGCTAGCAGCGGCATTGCCAGAAATCCACCCTTTTGGCCCGAACGGACCGCCAAAGGTAAGGATGTTACGCGTCCAATACCCGACGTTAAGGGTCAGAACAACAATTGTGATTAACATACTTTGAATGATGGTTGGTCGTAGCTTGAATTTCCGCAACCGAATAAATGCGAACCATATCACTACAGGGAGAAAAATAGGGTACGCGGTTCCCTTTGTGAGAATCCCAAGCCCCATTGCGACGCCCAGGATCATGCTCTCGTCAATAAAGAGTTCCCGCTTACTGGCTAGTACGACGAAGTAGATAGCAGAGATTAGAAAGAAGGCTACAACATAATCGTTTTGGGTGCTGGTCGCTTGCAGTATGCCCATGGGGACGCTGGCTGCGAAGGCTACCGCTGCCCACTGACCCCGGCGGCTCGCTCCCAGCATCCTGGCGACAGCAGAAACTGCGATCAGAGAACCGATCATGCAGAACCACTGGACCAGACCAACTACCTGGTCGTTCCCCCACAACGACCGGAGATTGAGGATGCTGAGTTCGGCGAAAATCGGGTTTATTAGCTGGGCATTATATGCTGTCGGATAGTGGCTTAGGCTCTGATCCTGCGCCCAGTGCATTACCCGGCTCATGTGGTACAGTAGCGAGTCAGTGTTATTGGGCGGTGATTTGATTGCCACGACGAAGAGAGCCAGAATGATCGCGCTCAAGAGCAGAACCATGCTAACGTCAAAGAAACGAAAAGAGCGAAATTGCAACCATAATAATTCTCCACCTTTTTTCAACAAACCCTGTCGCCATCCAAACCACAGGGCGGTGACAAGTGCGATTCCCCAAAAGGTGGCAATCCATGGGAGTGCAAGCCCATGAAAGAGGCTCAGGATCTCTGAATAAATAACCATATACCCGCCCAGGGTGACGGTTGTCAGCAGGAAAGAATGCCGCCAGCCTGAAGGAATCCCTTTGCGGCTGCCGGTATACCCTGTTAAGACAAGGAACGTGGCAAGAAACGTAAGAACAGGTAAAAGAATCAGCATTATGGTCTCCGATGGAATAGCCAAATAATGCATCTGAGTCGTCCGCATTATATCAAGATGTGTTTCGATATCTATGGTATAAAGCACTAATCGCAAGTTTTCGACCATAAAGAAGGATCTCTCATAGCCATTCTGCCCCAACTGTGATGGAGTTTAATAATGCAACGAACCACCAGGGATAAATATCCTATCTTGGTCCGAAAAAGTATCGCGCTTATTGAATCAAACCCCCAGTGTATCAAGATGATTATGTAAGAGTCTATGGGATAAAATAAAGGTAATTATGCCCACAATCCTTTTCTCTTCCCCTTACATGCTCCTGACCATCGACCGTTTTCGCCCGGTGCTGGAACGGCACGGGTTAGATTTGATCATCCCCGAGGTCCACGAACGCCTCGAGGAAGCCAATTTGTTGAAATTTGCCGGTCAGTTCGATGGGGCCCTCTGCGGTGACGATTATTTCACCGCCCGGGTTCTCGCTGCCTGTGCGCCGCGTTTGAAAGTCATCTCCAAGTGGGGCACAGGCGTGGACTCGATTGACGCCGCAGCCTGCGAACAACTGGGCGTGAAACTTTTCCGCACCCCTAATGCGTTTACCCTGCCGGTTACAGATACGGTGATGGGCTACATACTGGCATTTGCACGCCGCCAACCCTGGATGGACAGAGCTATGAAAGCCGGTGAGTGGAAGAAAAATCCCGGCAGAGCCCTGCACGAGTGCACCCT
>JBGOZL010000117.1:0-6373 GCA_041480185.1 Anaerolineae bacterium | reverse complement strand
TCCGAGAAAAAGCGCCTTGAGGGCCTGGGACTGAAGGTGGTAGCGACCGACCACGCCTGGATTCATGTCCGTTCGCTGTACTTCCCGGATCCGGAGGGGAACCTGATCGAGTTTGTCTGTTACGATGGGAGCCTGTGAGAAGTGGGATAGCGCACCGCTTCCTGTGTACAATCAGGCTGATCGGGCGGGCAACAATGTACTTCGAGGAGATCGCGAGGGAGATCAGGAAGATGGGAGAAAGTGGGAGCAACTGAATCGAATGATAGGTCGAACAGGGTGTCCACTTTTTTGCATAGAACAGATAATTATTGTCCAATAGTAGATATCAAACGGAGGTATCATAGCAAAGATAATAATCCTTTTCCCGGGCCAGGATCCAGTCGCAATACGCCCTGTTCATAAACTACAAAAAGGAGATTCCGATGACCAAGAAAAAGAAACTGACCACCGCCCACGGCAATCCAATCGGCGATAATCAGAATTCACTGACCGCCGGCTCGCGCGGCCCCTTGCTAATGCAGGATTACCAACTGCTCGAAAAGATGGCGACCTTCAACCGCGAGCGCGTACCCGAACGCATCGTGCATGCCAAAGGCTCAGGGGCATTTGGTACCTTTACCGTCACCAAGGACATTACAAAGTATTCGAAAGCTGCCATTTTCTCCAAAGTTGGAAAGCAGACACCCTGCCTGCTGCGTTTCTCCACCGTCGCGGGGGAACGCGGCGCAGCGGACGCCGAACGCGATGTGCGCGGCTTTGCGATCAAGTTTTACACCGAAGAAGGCAACTGGGATATGGTGGGCAATAACACCCCGGTCTTCTTCATCCGCGACGCCTACAAATTCAGCGACTTCATCCATACCCAGAAACGTGACCCAAAAACCAATATGCGCTCAGCCACTGCCATGTGGGATTTCTGGTCCCTTTCACCTGAAAGCCTGCACCAGGTCACCATCCTGTTCAGTGACCGCGGCCTGCCGACCAACTATCGCCATGTCAACGGCTATGGCAGTCACACTTACAGCTTCATCAACGCCAAAAATGAACGCTTCTGGGTCAAGTTCCACTTTAAAGTGCAGCAAGGCATCCAAACCTGGACAAACGCCGAGGCGGAAACTGTCGTCGGCAAGGACCGCGAAAGCTCACAGCGGGACCTTTTCGAGTCGATCGAGCGCGGCGATTTCCCCAAGTGGAAATTCAACGTGCAAATCATGCCCGAAGTGGAGGCCGAGACCTACCCTATCAACCCCTTCGATCTAACCAAGGTCTGGCCGCATAGTGACTATCCGCTAATCGAGGTCGGCATCCTGGAATTAAACCGCAACGCCGAGAATTACTTTGCGGAAATTGAGCAAGCCGCCTTCGAGCCTTCAAACATCGTACCCGGCATCAGCTTCTCGCCTGACAAGATGCTCCAGGCACGCATCATGTCCTACGCGGACGCGCACCGCTACCGCATTGGCGTGAATTATGCCGCCCTGCCTGTCAACAAGCCGCATTCCGAGGTCAACACCTACCACCGCGACGGCAATATACGCTTCGATGGCAACTTCGGAGGCGCTTTGAACTATGAGCCAAACAGTTTCGACGGCCCGGTGGAAGATCAGAGCTACCTGGAACCTCCGCTCAAGATCTCCGGCGATGCCGATCGTTACAATCCCCGCGAGGGCGCTGATGACTTCATCCAGCCCGGGGCACTCTTCCGCCTGATGAACGCCAGCCAGAAGGAACAGCTCTTCAGTAACCTGGCGGCAGCAATGCAGGGAGTTCCGGACCGCATTGTGGTCCGCCAACTGGTGCATTTTTACAAGGCCGACCCTGATTACGGCCGAGGCGTAGCCGCAAAGCTCGGACTGGATATGGGAAAATTCACAGCCTGGGCCAAACTTCCGTTGAAAGACCTGTTCGAGAAAACGTCTGAAGAGAACTACGGGCACTAAACCAAAAAGACATCTCGATTTCATAGGCCACAGCCTTGGCCTCACCAGGCAATAGAATTGGCACTCTACCAACGACCTCTTCTGCAAAGTGCAGAAGAGGTCGTTCGAGCTTCTCTTAATAAATAAATAGCGTGGATAAGGTTGTTCGAGGAAAACGTGGAACAGAAATTTTGGTAGGGGGGGCACGTAGTATCCTGCCCCACGTTTTGGAGGGCAAAGTTCATTGGAAAAAGTGGACGGGTGTCATCATCTGCCGGCTAATTCAACCCGGCAAGGTCTTTCAAAAGCAATTCTCGATCCTCCTGGCGGGATACCAATTGGGCTTGCTTCAAGGCTTCAGAAATGTACTTTTCAAACTGCGCCATGTCCCCGGAGACACGGGCTGCGCGGGCGAGGGCTTCGTAGGCATAACCGAGAAAGAAAGGCTCCAGTTCGCGGCTGTATTCCAGGCAGACCCCGGCATAGCGCTTTGATTCGGCGGCGTTTCCAAGGAGTGCGTGAATTCGAGAGGCCTGCCAATATCCGATGGACATACTTTTGTTATCGTTGTCGGGGCGCTGGGACCAATGATATAGGGACGCCTGGTTCAGGAGGACCATCATGCGATCCTCCTCAACAGACCGGCCTTTTTTGTCGATTAAATCCCAGGCGCGGTTGAAGCAGTCGGCAGAGAAATATTTGTGAGCGGCTACAACGTCAAATTCGGGGATGTTCGTCATTTGTAACCTCCTGGGGGGTTGGTGATTTACTAAGGCGTCTCATTACCTGCAACAGGTGAGGAACCGACGAAAAGATTTTTCGATTTTATCTCTATTCTGGAATCATGTTACTCAGGTTTTCGAGCGGGTTTCAGAAAAGATCAATAGGATTTCGTGGGAATAAAATTATCTGATTTCGCGATAGATCAGACAGACAGAGCGGAACAGCAGGACCGCGACCAGGGCGGCAATTGGCAGGGACAGCAGCGCCAAAAAAAGCCCGTTCGAGAGAGAGCTGCCCCAGACCAGCAGCCCGAGCGGGATCCCGGCGGAGATCAGCACGGTCAGTGCGCCCTGGATATCCTGGCGGGGGACGTTTTCCTCTCCCTGGGCAGGGGTCAGCAACACCCTCGACCGGGAGTGGTCGAGGATGTCACGGGCGGATCCCAGCGCGGCGACAACCACCAGGAGGGGCAGCAGCACAGCCGCCAGCCAGCCAAACGGTGCGGGCGGGCTGACCAGGGCCAGCCCCAACCAACCCAGCAGGAGTCCCAAAACGCAGGCCGGACCAAGCAGGGCAGTCACCAGGTCGGAGGTGCGCAATGGGAGCGAGCGCAGCAGCCACCAGCGCGCCAGGTCGCTGCGCAGGCGGTCGGTGGCGAGCGTGCCCAGCGACACGGCCCATACCCCGCCGATGACGATTTTCACCAGCCACCCGGGCGCAAGAAAGATCCCCAGACCAAGGATGAAGACCCAGCCCCAGCGAAGCACCTGGCTGAAACGCAGCGAACGACCCGACTGGACCAGGTCCTTCCAGACCAGCATCCAGGCGCCGACGCGGACGGGCAGACGGCTGGCAGGACGGGTGGTCTTCATCCCGCTCTGGCGTCGGAGAACCTCGGCCCCCTCGAAGTCCAAAGCGCTCCTCGAAAGGCGGATTCTTGATTGCAGGCGGGTCTCCTCGGCAGCGCGGCCCAGGGGCATCCGGGCGGACCAGACCAATAGCGCCGCCATACCGAGGGCCAGCACCAGCAGCCCAAACCCGAACCGCACCAGCCAGGCTGAGGGGGAAAGGAATCCGCCAAATGCAGCCTGAAAGAAGAAGGTCAGTGGGGACAGGAGGACGTAACGGGGACCTGGCAGGAAGATTGAGGCAAGCAGGGTAAAAACAAGGAGCAGGACAACCAGTCGAAGCCAGGTTAACCGCGCAGGCGGATGGTCCCGGTGCAGGCGCCAGGCGCCGACCCCCCAAAGAGCGGCCTGCAACCCCATCTGCAGCGGCAGGACCAGCGCCAGGGCGCGCAGGGCGGCAGCGAAATAAGCCAACAGGTCCAGGATGGTGACCACGTGCGGCAGGGAGGCTTCCGTCAGCGCAAAGGCAAGCATGACCGAGGCGGCAGCGAAGGGCAGGACCGTCCCAATCCAGTCCATCAGGAACCAGGCCGCGCCTACCTTGCGGCGGTTGACCGGCGCCTGGCAGAGCAGGAAGGCGTCCGGCTCGCTGAAGACGAACGGGCTGCCCCCGGTCACCTGGAAAAAGAGAACCAGTCCCCAGGCGGTAATCGCATAAGCCCCCAGCAGGACGATCGTGCTGGCGGGGGAGGCGAGGGATAATGTCACGAAGAAACCCGCCAGGGTGTAGCCGAGCAGGGCAAATACGGCGGTGGCCCAGGCGAGCCAGAAGAGCAGGAAGTAGACAAAATAGAAACGGTTGGTCAGCGAGCGGTCGCGGAAGTCGTAGCCCAGCACAAGGCACCAGTAGGCCAGGCGGGAGAAGGCGCGGCGGCGGAAGAGGATCCAGACCGGGTCCGGGTCAGGCCGCATTCAAATATCCATTCTTGAGGAAGTAAACCCGGTCGGCCAGGCCGGCCTTCAGGTCAGGATCGTGGGTGGAGAGCAGGACGGCGGCGCCCTGCCCCTTGAGATCGGACAGGCGGCGCAGGAACAGCGCGCTGCTGTATGCATCCAGGGCGGAGGTGGGTTCGTCGAGAAGGAGCACCTTGAACGGTCGGATGAGGGCGAAGAGCAGCCCCAGCTTGAGGGACATGCCGCGGGAATAGTGGTGGGGCAGCAGATCACGGGCCTCCCACAGGTCGAACTCCCGCAAGAGAGACTCGGCCCTTTTTTCGAAGCCCTCGGCAGCGTTGTGCGCCAGGGCCAGGAAGCGCAGGTGCTCCCAGGCGCTTAGCTCGGCGTAGAAACGGGGTACATCCGGCATGAACGCCAGCAGGCGCTTGGCCTCGGGTTCGTCGGAATACAGGTCAAAACCGCCGACGGTGATCTCGCCCGTGGTGGGACGCAGCAGCCCGCTCAGGCAGAGCAGCAGGGTGGATTTGCCGGACCCATTGGGCCCTTCGAGGACCGAGATCTCGCCGGCATTGAGGGAGAGTTCACAGGGGGCGAGGGCCTGGAAGGTGCCGTAGGAGTGGCTGAGAGCGGTGGCCTGGAGGAGAGGCATGGGAGAATTCTATTCTTTCCCTCGTGCGAAAGAGGATGCTTTATTTTACAGCGAAAGGATGGATTTCGAGCAAGCAGCGGAGGAGATCAGGAGGGTGGCGGCTTGGGGCTGCCCGGGTACAAGCCCGGGAAGGCGTCCTTAACCGGAAACACGGGGAGGTATGAGCCTTCCCGTGCCTGGTACTATTTTAGACATTTGTTATATGAAGTCAAGGGGGAAATTTAATGAGAAGCGCTAGGAACCATTTGGATAATATATAGTGGATAACGGGGTGTATGCAACAGTGGCCCCATCAGGTACCCTGGGAGTTATTCGCCCAGATAATCGCGCAGAGTGCGGCGGATGGACGGGTGGCGAAGGCGGTTCAAGGCCTGGGCTTCGATCTGGCGGACGCGCTCGCGTGTCACGCCCATCTTGCGCCCAACTTGTTCCAGCGTGTAAGCCTGCCCATCGAACAATCCGTAGCGAAGTTGCAGGATGCGCCCTTCGCGAAGTGGCAATCCGTTCAAGACTTCGCGTAAATTCTCGCGCAGAAGATTATATGCCGCCGTTTCATCGGGCGGGGCGATTTCGTCATCTTCGATAAAGTCGCCAAACACCGAGTCTTCTTCAGCATTGGTCGGCGATTCCAACGAGAGCGGAAAGCGCGAAACGTGGATTATGTGCTCGACTTTTTGGGGAGACACTTCCAGCGCTTCGGCCAGCTCCTCGACGGTTGGTTCGCGGCCCAGGGACTGGGTCAACTTGTACTGGAGTCGAAAGAACTTATTGATCAGGTCGCCCATGTGGACCGGGACACGGATGGTGCGTCCCTGGTCAGAATTGGCACGTGTGACGGCCTGGCGGATCCACCACGTGGCATAGGTGCTGAACTTGAAGCCACGCTGGTAGTCGAACTTCTTGGTGGCACGTATGAGGCCGATATTGCCTTCCTGGATCAGGTCAAGGAAAGGTACACCGCGCCCCATATGTTTTTTAGCGATACTGATCACCAGGCGGGAGTTGGCCGTAATAAGGTGTTCGCGGGCAGACCAACCTTCTTCGATCAATTTACGCAACTCGATCCGGCGGGAGGAACTGACTTTGCCGCCTGCCATTTCCACACGGGCCATTCGTCCATTCTCAATTTGCTTGACGAGTTCGATTTCTTCTGTCGCTGATAGCAGCGGGACGCGGCTGGCTTCTTTGAAATACATCCCGATGGTATCGGAGGTATCAATATTGGCGAGATAATCCTCCGGCACCAGTTCTGGTTCAAGCCCGGCCCCGGTTTCTTC
>JBGOZL010000116.1:0-6404 GCA_041480185.1 Anaerolineae bacterium | reverse complement strand
CAAATCCTAATAATCGCACTTTCCCCTACTTCCATGTTACCCTTGGGCGCTCGGTCGGTCAATCAGGCGTTCAGGGCTCAGAACGCGGGAGCGGACACCCGCATCCCTCACGTCGTCTGCCCTTCCCTCCGCCCAGAGACGCTATGCTCAACACCGCTGCCCCACTGTCATAGCAGTCTCATCGGACTTCAGTGTCGCTCGCTCAAGAAAAGGCTCGCTTCGATGGGAGCTGGCTAAGAATGCACAGACCCACCCTCCCCCTCGTCCGTGCGGACGGCTTCGCCTCGCGCACTGCCCCGCCCAGCCCGCCACGCCCTCGATTCTCCCTTTACCACCACCAACTCCTTCTAAAGCAATGAGCGAACCTGGCTCACCGACTGGGCAGCGTCGTTCCCTTCCCTGCTCGCAAGCAGGAAAAGCTCGACGGCACGCCTCCACATATGGTTTGCCAAGCGACCCATTTTTAGATCGTCCAAAATCTCAATATTTAACTTGATCCAATACTTTGTTGACATCAGGGAATTCGCTTTCTATTCCCTGTCCCATAATCGATAAAGGTCGGTGACAAATGACTCGAGACCATTCGCCACCGACCACTAGTGCAAAAACCTAATCTTTGCCCGTGCAGGATACTATTTAACTGCAATTTAACTACAACACGAATTAGAACACATGTTTTTTATGTTCAATTTTCCAGCAAAAAGCCCCCAAATATGGGGGCTATGGGGCGGTTTTCCGCCTTTTATATGGCTGGGGGCAGAGGAGTCGAACCCCTATTTGCTGATCCAGAGTCAGTCGTCCTGCCATTGGACGAGCCCCCAATTCCAGCGGGCGGTATTCTACCATGCCAGATTCATTCCGTCTAGGGTGGGGTGCGAAACGCCAGTTTAAGAATGAGACGATCCCACCAATAAGTCCCACAAAGCTGGTCCGGCTTTCTCACATCGGAAGCGGAAACCAAGTTCTTGAAGACTTTTGGGAACCAGATACTGCCTACCCAAAAACAAGGTGGACATTTCACCTAGAAGCAATTGCAATGCAAAGACCGGGACGGGCGGCCAGTAAGGCCGCCGCACCACCCTGGCAAGAATCCGTCCAAAGTCAGCGTTTGAGAACGGTTCCGGCGCGGATAAATTGCAAACACCACGCGTGTGATCGTTTTCCATCAAAAAACGGATGCCTGCGACTTCATCTACAAGATGAATCCAGGGAAAGCCTTGCCATCCATTCCCTATTGGGCCACCCGCGAATAGCTTGTATGGAAGCAGCATGCGCTGCAAGGCCTCTTCATTCTTCGAGAGAACCACACCCGTTCAGATTACCACCCGCCTGACTCCCAACTGGTCGACAGGTTGATTGGAAGCCTCCCAATCCCTGCATACGGCTGCGAGAAAGCCACGCCCCAGAGGAGAATCTTCGGTAATAGGTTCAGCAGCATGCGGACCGTAGAATCCAGCAGCCGATGGTTGAATTAGCGCTTTCGGGCGAGGGTTTGCCGTGCAGAAAGCTTCGGTTATTGCCCGACCTGCTTCCACGTAGCTTGAGGCAATCCATTTTTTTATGCTTTTATCCAGGGTCCCAAACCGAGGCTTTCCCCTGCAAGGTTAACAATTGCATCTACCTGAGAGACCAGTGCTTCCCATCCGTTGGTCGTCCGTCCATCCCAACGAACACCCTGCGCGCCTTCAGCAAGGTGGGCAGTCTTCGGATTGCGAGTTAATATCCAGACTTGATGTCCATCCATAAGGAGGGATTTCGTTAATGAAGTCTCAATAAATCCTGTGCCACCTGCGATGATTATACGCATCATTAATTCCTGTCATAAATCCTGCCAGGTGTGGAGTATAATTCTCGCCAATGTGGAGGCGCCATGGATGCGCCAGTTCTGGTTCTTAACGCGAATTTTGAACCCATCAATGTATGTAACACCCGCCGCGCTCTAGGCCTGATCTTTCTTGGGAAAGCAGATTTGGTCATGAATGGTCGCGGCACTATTCAAACAGTTAAACAAACCATCCCGATACCTTCGGTAATTCGTCTGGAGCAAATGATACACCGACCACGCCTGCAGGTCAAACTGACCCGCCGCGAAGTCTTTCGACGAGACAGATACACATGCCAGTATTGCGGGAGGCGCTCAAACGACCTGACCGTTGACCACGTGTGGCCCAAACATTTAGGTGGAGAACATGTTTGGACAAATGTGGTTGCCGCTTGCCCTTCCTGCAACCACCGCAAAGGTGGAAGAAAACTTAATGAGGTCAAGATGACTTTGCTGCACGCCCCGAAGGAACCCCCGGCCAATGCCAAGTATATTTTTGGGAGGCACCTCGAAGAAAACACTGAATGGGAACAATTCATCCTTGGGTGGTAAAGAACTAAAAAGTCTCCGTAATGCAGGGGATTTCTTATTTAATAAGTCATGGATATGAAATCATCTGCCAGTGATATTGACGCATCTAGTGCGTAAATCTTAATTACTTATATAATACGTGTCGGAAGTAGCATTCGATATCCCCCCCCAAAAAAAATTTGGTATTCCAACGTGCCTTTATTAATACCCCTATTTAAAGGCAGAAATCAATAAAACCGGAGTGACCCATGTCTCGATAATTGCCGCGATGGTCAGCAATGGCAATACGAGACCAAGTCCAATCTTTGTCCAATCCGCGATTGCTTCGATGAGCACCTCGCTGAGGGTGCGCTGAGAGCGCGGCGTCACCAACACAACCCCGATATACAATATTGCTGCACTGGCTAAAACCAGAGCCGGGATTTCAAAGAAACCGTGAGGAAGAATCCCATATATCCCCACTTTCAACGGAGAGGCTCCCAAAGCGCGAATTAAGGCAAGTACAGCGCCGATGACCCCCATATTTAGGAGATAAACCAACGCTCCCAGCACTCCGAAAGAGAACAAGCCCAAAAGGAGAATGACAACAATAGCCTGCAAATTATGTCCCCAAATTGCTGGAAATGAGATGCCGATACTCGCCGCAGGCACACCCATTCCAAAGGACAACGTGGTGGATAAATCACCTGCATTGAATTGATCCATAATTTTGGGAGAATTCGAAGACACCCAAATATAACCCACCACAATTGCGATCAAACCGATAACGATCGTGAGTATTATGGATGGGAACTGCTTTCGGAGTGTTCTAAAGACCTCGACTTTAAACCAACCCAACATGGAGGTGGCTTCTCCCTTAAAAGCCCGCCAGAAAGTCCGCCCGATCCAGCGCAAATTAAGCACATCAATTTCGCGGCCCAGCAATGACTCCCTTTGGAAATGAGCAATGCCGACACGTGCCAATAGTGCCGTCAAGACCGCCACCCCAGCCACAGCCAACCAAAGAACTTGATCATTGCCCCAGAACAACATAATGCTCTCACCCTGGATAAGCAATGCCATCGGGATAACAATGAATGAAGCCATCAAATTGGCCGCGCGCACAGAGGTGGCCTGGGTAGAAATCAAAATGGCTCCACTGACCATAAGAAGTGCCTGTACGGTCGTGAGGATCAGTGTCTGCAACATCCGATTAAAATCGGGGAAGGGGATACGCTGGAAATAAAGGCCAATCATGTAGACTGTAATTCCAAGGTAGGAAGTCACCAGTGGTGCAGCAGTTCCGGCAATCAATTTTCCCGTAAAAAGCTGCCAGTCCTTGAGCGGGCTGACCAGGAGCGGTTCAATTGTTCCGCGTTCCTTCTCACCAACGAAAGATTCCAGGGCAATCACCAGGGAAACAGTGATCGGGAAATATCCCACCACCATCAGAAGGAATGGTACCAACCTCTCAGCTATCAGAGGTGTCCCGTATTTGAGAGTAAAGTTAATGGCAGCCTGAGCACCCAAATCTGCTAAAAACGGGAGGACCAGAGTCAACACAAACATCGGAAATATAATGCGCCAATCACGTAATTGATCCCGCAATTCGCGCCATGCTACCAGCCAAACCATGTGAAGACCGTCTCTCCTGCTGTTAGACACGATTCACCTTTGCCATGGCAGCCAGGTAAACCTGTTCGAGGGTGCGGGGCGATTCCTGGAACGCCACCACTTCCGCCTTGTGTTTCATCAATTCTTTTAGCAAAATGGGATTGGAAGCCTGCGGGTCTTCGATGCGGAACCGAGGACCGGAAGCACCATCTGCAAGAGGAGTGACACCTGGAGGCAGATGTATGGAACCATGCGGCCATTTCCCTTTCACCCGCACTTCGTATTCAGCCGGTCCCAGCAAGTCACGCTTCAATTCATCCATAGTCCCACTGATTAATATTCGGCCTCGATAAATGATGGCGATTTTATTTGCCAACATTTCTGCCTCCACCAAGTTGTGGGTGCAAATAATAATTGCCCGCTGTTCGGTGCGCAAGCTTGCAATAGCATTCCGTACCAATTGTGCAGACTCGGGATCCATCGCCGAAGTAGGTTCGTCCAACAATAACACGGGAGGCTCATGGATCAAGGTGCGGGCGAGCGCCAATTTCTGACGCATGCCTTTCGAATATTGACCAATGGTGTGCGCTGCAACGTCTGCCAGCCCAAAATACCCAAACAACTCCCGGCTTCGTTTCCGGCGGGTTGCCTCGTTCAGGCCATAAACCTTACCAAAAAAATCAAGATATTCCAGACCAGTCATGCGCAGGTACAAGCCATGCTGCTCAGTGAGCACGCCAACCGAAGCCCGCACCTGATCAGGAGATTTGACCACGTCGAACCCGGAGATGAGCGCCCTTCCCCGGGTAGGAGTCAGCACAGAGGTCAACATGCGGATGGTTGTGGTCTTCCCAGCCCCGTTCTGCCCCAGTAATGCCAATACCTGACCCGGATAAACGTCTAAACTGACGCCATCCACCGCCCAGTAATCGCCAAATTGTTTACTCAAGTCTTCGGTCCGGATCATCCCATTTCATTCTGAGCACGTCTGAGGCGATGGTTCAAGAACAAAATTATCCCCGCAACCACTGCCACAATTATGACAAAAGTCTGGTTGAAGTTTATACCGCCCACCTGCGCGGCATCCAAACGCAGAAACTCCAGGCAAAATCGGCCAATTGAGTACATAATCATATATAGGAAGAAAATGTCGCCTGGTTTCAGCCATTTCGCAAAACGACGCGCCAGCCAGAACAACACTGTCATATTGATTACATTCCATACAGATTCATAAAAGAATAGTGGGGTGAAATAATCATAATTTTGGTAACCAGCCACACGGTGGAGAGGGTCAATATAGATTTTCCAAGGGAGGTTAGTGGGTAAACCATAAAGTTCCTGGTTGAAGAAATTACCCCAGCGCCCAATAGCCTGTGCCAGGGCGACACCTGGGGCGACAGTATCTGCAAAAGTCAAGAATGAGATTTTCTTCCTGCGACAATAAATCCATAAAGCCAGCGCTCCACCAATCACGGCGCCTGGGATCCCCAACCCACCATTCCGGATATTAATCATATCCAACGGATGCATCAAGTACCACTGGGTGGTAATGCCCTGTGCGACCATCGAAGGCGGTGGGGTAAGGATATGCCAGATACGCGCCCCAATGATCCCGGCAAGCACAACCCAGAATAGTGCATCCCAAATGAACTCAGTATTCATGCCGCGGCGTTTTGCCTCTGCCTGTCCCAGGAATGCGGCTACTACAACACCCAAGGTGATCAAAATTCCATAAAAGTATATGTGAAAGGATTGGTTGAGAAATGGAATGGGGATATTAAATCCGTCAGGTAAGGTTGGCATGAGTTACTCCTGAGATTGGGGTAAGCGGCGCCGGGCATCCCGCCGCACACGGAGAATCCGCTGCAAAGCAGTAAAATTTGCCAGGATAGCAATAATAATCAAGACTGGCAATGGCAAATTGAAAATCAACCCGGGGATGAGAACAATATAGCGCTCGACCCTGGTTAAAAGACCAACATTGGCATCCAATTTCGAGGCATCAGCACGCGCCTTGACATATGATACCAACACAGACCCTGCTGCAGCCAAATAGGTTAATATAATCCCAGTGGGATTCGCCTTAAGTAAATAGAATATAAGAAAACCAAGGAAGAGAAATAGTTCCGAATAGCGATCCGTAACAGCATCCACAAAAGCGCCCCAGTCACTGGCTTCGTGACGAAGACGCGCCAATGCCCCGTCCATAGCATCCACCGGTCCCATTAGAAGGAGCAGGACGCCGGCCCAGGTCATTTTGCCATACGCGATCAACACCGCACACCCAATTGTCCCGACGAGACCAAAAAGGGTGACTGTATTTGGCCGGATACCGAGGCGATTAAAGAAACCAGCGATAGGGTTCAAATACCATTTGAACCAGACACGCATCTTATCGGCAAATGTCATTTTCTTTTGTTCTGAAGGTTGAGTCAATGGATTTCCTCTAAGGACAGGT
>JBGOZL010000115.1:0-6420 GCA_041480185.1 Anaerolineae bacterium | reverse complement strand
TAAAGCCATTGGCTGCCAGGACGCGTGCCGCATCTCCGGCATAGCGGTCAGATAAGAAACGCGTGTCGAAACCCACCACGAACTTTTTCGGGTCCGGAATGGAACCGCCGTTCCCGGATTTGTCCCACGATTCCGAGGTCACGGCATCCGCGATGGCCTGGATCAGCATACGCAGGTTATTGAATGTGAAAGTATCCGAGATGACGGCACGCCAGCCGTCCGTACCAAAATGGATGGTCATCTATAACTCCATGAAAAGGGATAAAAAGCTAGGGTGTTGGGGTGAGTGCAGCGGTCGGGGCGGGCACCTGAGTGGTGGCAGCCAGGACCGTTTGCAGCACCCAGCCTTCCATGTTATTGACCCGGATCCGAACCCATGTTGATGAGAGAATAATTTGAGTTTCTGGAAGGACCTCGACTAAAGTACCATTAACAAGGGATATCAGCACAGTCCCACCTGCAGGCTCGGTGCGGACATTTGCTCCGTTCAATTGAGGGGAAGAAATTATCGCATACGCGGGAGTCGGCGCCAGGGTGGGAGTAATCGTATACGTGGCACTTGGCACACTTGAGGGGGACGTCGTTGAGGTCCGGAATAAAATCGGGGTGGCGGAGGGCA
Source organism: Anaerolineae bacterium (assembly GCA_041480185.1). Classification (GTDB taxonomy): domain Bacteria; phylum Chloroflexota; class Anaerolineae; order Anaerolineales; family Villigracilaceae; genus UBA877. The sequence goes on along the minus strand of JBGOZL010000115.1, from coordinate 5,801 downwards.
GGACAATGCTCGTGGGTGTTGGCGCCACAGTTCGGGCGGATGTGATGACATCCCGTATAATCGTCACCAGCCCGGTGAGAACCACCAGCACCGCCACGGAAAGCAGGCCAAGGAAAATGGGCAGGGCGTATCCGCTGGCTTTGATGGGTTTGAAATGCATTGCCATCAGAAAAATCCCACCGACCAGCATTGCCAGGGTCAGATGAACCAGGGAAACCAGCAACCCGTTCGGCCAAAGAGTCACGTCACCGATGTTCTTCCCGATACCCAGCCCAATTCCCGCTGCACTGATCGGTAGGAACAACCCGTAAGCGAGCATTACGCTTGCAATGATCGGTTTTTGCTCGGAGCGAACAAATGAGATTGCAAGCAGAGCTGCCCCCAGTGCCACCACCAGCAAATCCGGCCACCAAAGCTGGGCATGGATCCTGGCATAAGTAAATGGCAAATTATCCCACAATCGACCGGCCAGCCCGGCCAGAACACCGGTCAGGAAAACCAATGCTCCGGCCACCAATAGAACGCCCAAGGTCAGGAATAAAAACCGCCAGGAACCGGTGACCGCGGCCAGCAGCATGCCTACAAAAGGGGTCAGGAGTGGAGCCAATAAAATCCCCACCAGGAGCAAGGCTGGTGCATTCAGCAAGTAAGCCGCCCCCAAAATGACCCCGCATAGGAAGGCGAACAGGAAGAATTCAAAGGATGGGAAGGCACGCCTGGCAAGGTCGTCCAACATTGCCGCCCGTTCGTCTGCCGCAAGCGGAACCAACATGCGCCGCGCCCTTCTTCGACGGGCGCGCGGCAAACGCGAGATGTCCCCGATGGGAGTAAAACCCTCCGGTAAGACTGGCTCTTCGGGGAAAGTTTCTTCCGAGGGGGTGGGTTCTTCCGGCTTAGGGTTCTCTTCGGGCAGGTCCATTTTATATAGGCTCGCTTTATGGTGGATATCCATATTATACAACAACGAAGGACGCCAGAGTCACCTGGCGTCCTGGTTCAGCGGATATTAGGGGGCAGGCTAGATCCAACCGCGCAACTGCATTGCCTTGGCCACGCGGTCAATGGCAACCATGTAGGCTGCATCGCGCATGTATACCTTCTGTTTTAGAGCCATATCCAGTACGCCGTGGAATGCGGAGGTCATCTTCTGGTCGAGTTTCTGTAATACTTCTTCCTTGGGCCAGTAGTAGTTGGCATCATTCTGCACAGACTCGAAGTATGAGCAGGTTACGCCGCCACCGTTGCACAGGAAGTCGGGGATATCAAAAATATTGTTCTTCTTGAAGTATTCATCGGCTTCAGGCGTGCACGGGCCATTGGCTCCTTCAGCCACAATTTTGACATTCTTCGAAATCTTCTTGACGGTTTCGCCGTTGACGTGCCCTTCGATGGCAGCCGGGATCAAAACGTTACAATCCTTCTCGATCCATTTTTCGCCATCTTCGACAACGTAACCAGCAGCCTCGGCCTTCTTCCTGTCGATTGTGCCGTATTGGTCCACGATGGTGAGCAGGTAGCGCGGGTCCACTCCGTTTTTATGGCTGTAGGTGTAGGAGGTCTTATCGTTGCGATCCCAGCAGGAAACACAGGCTACCTTTCCTCCCAGTAATTCGATGAAACCGATGGAGGCATATTGTGAAACGTTGCCAAAGCCTTCGATAGCTGCCATGGATTTCTTCGGGTCAATGCCAAGGTGCTTCATGGCCTCACGCACGGTATAGATGACACCAAAACCGGTCGCTTCGGTACGGCCTTCCGAACCGCCCCCGCCCAGTGGCTTGCCGGTGAAAACGCCCGGGGTGTATACACCGCACAGTTTGGAATATTCGTCCATCATCCAGCCCATCATTTGCGGGGTGGTGCCGACATCCGGTGCGGGCACATCCGTGCGCGGGCCAATATTCTTCCACATGATCTGCACCCAGCCGCGGCACAGGCGTTCCTTCTCAGCCACGGAAAGCGTGGAGGGGTCAACGATGATGCCACCCTTTCCGCCGCCCAGGGGAATGTCCGCAACGGCGCATTTCCAAGTCATCCAGGTTGCCAGGGCGCGCACGGTATCCAGTGTCTCGGCGGGATGGAAGCGAATGCCGCCTTTGTTCGGGCCGCGGGCGTCGTTGTGCTGGACGCGGTAGCCCTGGAAGATGCGCAGGCTGCCATTGTCCATGCGTACCGGGATGCGGAAGGTGTATTCTCGCATTGGCCATCTGAGAACCTCGGACACTTGTGGGTCGAGCTTGAGCAGCTTGGCAACACTGTCAAACTGCTTCTGCGCCATTTCGAAAGCATTAATCTGTCCTGCCATGTTTATCTCCTTAACTAGATTGAAGTGTGGTGAAAATTTAAGCGGGCACCCCGGACGGGATGCCCGCTCAATCCTATGCTATTTCCAACCAGTCAAGCATAAACATTTCCACCATGAATTATTTTCCTCTTAAAGGTACCCGATAATCAAAACTAAGTCAATATGACGAATTCCATGGACGCACATGATTATTCTCGTGATTTTTGGCACAAACAAAAAATTAAGAGAATTGTTCAGCTTTTGATTTCTGGAAAGGAGAAAAAGAGGGATTTGCTCGGGAAATTCGGTTCATCCCCGGAGAATACGAAACCTGATTAAAACCCTTCCAACCCTCATTCAATTTTACAAAATATCCCAGGAACAAGATGGATCTGTAATCAGATCATCCGAATTTTAAACAGGCCGCAGCTTGCTATTCCTTATCAGCCTCGTCATCACCCGCGTCCAGCTCGAGGTGGACTTTCTGGGGGTCAAGCTGGATCCAGAGCAGTAGCATGTGGCCATCGTTGGTTTCCATCGAGCGCGCCGCAACGATGGGAGCCTTTTCTTCCAATCCCAGGTCATTGCGATAGTGCAGGTGGATGGGTTCGTTTTGTCGCCAGCGCCGGTAACAACGTTCCACCAACGCAGGGCTGTTAAACGCCCGCAGGCGCGTGAGCAGGGTCAGCGGCAGGAACGGGCCCTCGCCGAGACTGAGCGCCCAGCCGTCCTGCACGGGCTCAAATACAGGGGGTGGACCTTCAATGATGGTTATTTTGTCTTCCATAGGAACCTTGTAGGTCCAGAATCATACCATAAAGCCAAATTTTATTCGAATCGTCGGGAACATACTGATTCAAGTGAATATGCTGCCAGGTACCTGTAGTGTCTAAACCACCCCAATGGATAAATTAGATCAAGAACGACCTGCATCGTCCCCTTAGAGATTCAGGTCGTTCTTGCTTCAAAAAAAAGATTCATTTCAGGGGTGCAGCAAGATCATATTCCAGCAACTCATACACACTGGTATACGACAAAGGAGGATCAATGATCCCATTTATTTAATCGGATATTTTTCCTGGAGACTTTTAAGCATGGTATGAAGTTCTTCATGCCTTCCCTGTCCGATCACTTTTTCTTCGTGTTCTTCAAACCCTTCAAATACCTTTTCCAACTGTGCCTCTGTTAAAACTTTATCAGCCATGGGAAACAATACCCAATTTTCTTTCTGTATGTGATTCTTTAAAAGATGTGCATATTCTTTTTCTGTTTGCGCAAACTTCAACAGGTTAACATTCTTGGATATTGATTCTTCCATTTCCTGGATTAACTTCCTGCCCTGGGCATGTTCAGCTAGCATCATTCTAATAGGTCCATTCGTTTCCGGAACACCTGCCGCGATCATCGCTGGGAATAAAAAACCTTCTTCTTTCCCGTGATGGCACTTGTCTGCAAACTCTTTTAAGAATCCGATGAAATCATAAATATCCTTTGTATCCACCGACGCGGTAGTTTCCAAAGTACCAACCATACTTTCCATGATATTAATGGCAGAAAGGATTGCTTGGTGTTCATTCGATAAATCGGTAATTGCCTTGCTCATAGATCACCTCCAAACGAGGGCTGTTTAGAATATTCACTTAAGAAAGTGTCAGTGGGATCTCTGGCAAACCTTCCCTCCAAGTATTATAACAATTGAAATGGCGAACGAACCGATCCCAAAAGGCAGTCAACCACATTACGAAATTAATCCTCTTTCGGCGGCGCAGCGGGACCGTAGTCCAACACCTCGCGCACTCCGGTACCCGATTCCGGCGGACCCACGATCCCCTTTTCTTCCATGGTATCCACCAGGCGTGCAGCGCGTGTATAACCGATGCGCATCTTGCGCTGCAGCATCGAAACAGAGGCACGCCCTTCGCGCCGGACGGTATCTATGGCATCATTCAGGAGCGGGTCACCCTGCAGGGCGGTGATATCTTCGAACATGGGTACCTGTTTTCCACCCAGGTTCTGGGACGCAAGCGGGGCACCCGGCGGGACTACGGCGGTTGTTCCGCCCGGGGTCCCAGCCGCAGCTCCGTAAGGACTGGAGGCGCCCGCCTGCTGTTTCCAGTATTCCACCAGCCGGGTGATCTCGATATCCGAGACAAAGACACCCTGCAATCGCACCGGTGCCGGAGAGTCGGGCGCCTGGAAGAGCATGTCACCGCGCCCGAGCAGGCGTTCCGCACCGGGCTGATCGAGGATGACTCGGCTGTCAGTGTTGGATGCCACGGCGAAGGCTATGCGGGCCGGGAAGTTGGCTTTGATCAGCCCGGTCACCACGTCCACCGAGGGTCGCTGGGTGGCGATGATCATGTGGATGCCAGTAGCGCGCGCCAGTTGGGCGAGACGGGTAATGGTGCGCTCGGTCTCGTCTGGGGAGATCATCATCAAGTCAGCCAGTTCGTCGATCACCACCAGCAGGTAGGGCAGTCTCTTGCCGCCCTGGGCGGTTACACGGATATTGTAATCGGCGATGTTGCGCGCCCCGATCTCGGCGAACTTATGGTAGCGGTTATCCATTTCTCGGGTCATCCATTGCAAGGCACCCACCACCCGTTCGATCTCCACTACCACGGGGGCGAGCAGATGCGGGACGCCATTGTAACCGGTCAATTCGACCCGCTTGGGGTCCACCAGGATCAGACGCAGGTCATCGGGGGTGTTGTTCAACAACAAGCATGTCAGGATGGCATTGACGCATACCGACTTACCCGAGCCGGTAGTCCCGGCGATAAGCAAATGCGGCATGGATTCCAGGCTGGAAGTCTTTGGGTGCCCAGCCACGTCCTTGCCAAGCGCAAAACGCAAGGGAGCTTTGCTGCGGGTGAACACCTCGCTCTCCACCACTTCCCGCAGGGCCACCAGCGCCATCTCTTCATTCGGGACTTCGATGCCCACATAACCGTGCCCCGGCACTGGTGCCTGGATGCGAATGCGTGGCGCCGCCAGAGCCAGGGCCAGATCGTCTGCCAGCGAAGCGATCTTGCCAACGCGCACACGTGTCTGGCCGGAGCGCGACTCGACGAAAAGTGGTTCCACGCCGAACATTGTGACCGTGGGTCCGCGGCTAATCTCGATCACCTGGCTGGGCGCGCCGAAGGAGGTCAGAGTCTCTTCGATCAACCGGGCACGCTTCTCGATAAATTCCTCGTTGATCTTGGGAGCCTCAGGAGGTTCCAGGATATCGGCAACCTTCGGCAACACCCAGGTGATGGCCGGGGTGGAGGGGAGGTTGGTTCTCACCGTCACTCCCGGTGGCACGGTTGTTATCTGCTCCGCCAGCGGAGGGCGCAGCAGGGGGGTGAAATCGTCGAGCGGTTCTTCCGACGTTTCTCTCCCGGTTGAACCTGAGGCTTTCTTCTGGATGTGCTGTTTCAACCAGGTATTAAATTTCGCTCCGAGCGGTCCGGCCCATTTGAACATATCGTGTATCGAAAGGTCGAGGGTCATTGCCAGTGCGATGAGCAGC
>JBGOZL010000114.1:0-6465 GCA_041480185.1 Anaerolineae bacterium | reverse complement strand
GACCAGGCGGAGCTGCTCTTCGCTGATGACGGCGGCAAAGGTCTGTTGGGTGCCAATCTGCTCGACTGCCACCCGGACCCGTCATTACAAAAATTGCAGGGCATGTTGGCTGATCAGTCCGCCAACTGCTATTTCAACACGGAGGATGGCGAAAAACGTTTTTTCTTCCAGTCGCCCTGGTACCGGGGTGGTCGCTATTCCGGATTTGTCGAAATTTCGTTTCCGGTTCCTGAAAATATTCCACATTTCATAAGGGAGTAGAACATGAGCAAAGAGAACGCCTGGATAAAGGAATTCCCCGCCGCAATCACTGTGAGTGACCCGGACGGCATCATCCTCGAGATGAACGACAAGGCTGCAAGGTCCATGGCCAAGGATGGCGGGCTTGCCCTAATTGGGAAGAACATGCTCGACTGCCACCCCGACCCGGCCCGCGGCAAACTGGAACGCCTTTTGGATGAACGCAAGGCTAATGTTTATACCATCGAAAAGAACGGCGTCAAGAAATTCATCTATCAATCCCCCTGGTTCAAAGATGGCCGCTACGCTGGGTTTATTGAGTTTTCGTTTGAAATTCCTTTTGAAATGCCGCATTTCATTCGTGAATGATTTAAGGAGGCTGCGATGTCCCCAAATTTGTTGAATACTTTGAATCTGCTTGCTAGGTATGTTTTCCTGGTTGTTATGCCCCTCCTGGGCCTTTTCCTTCTTATCGCCGGCAGACTAAAAGTAGGGAACTATAGTGCAAAAGGTGTTATTGTACGCATAATTGGGATCGTGTTCCTCCTGGTAGCTGTTTCCTTCTATTTTTTCATCCACCGCGGCTTCCTGAATAGGTACAGCATTCTCATACAGTCGGTCCTTTTGCTGGCGGGAATTCTTATCCTTTGGATCCTTGCTGAAAAACCTGCCCGCCACCAGCCTTTGCCTGCCGAAACGCACACCTTCCAGTCCGGCCCGGATGAACCTCCTTACCGCCTGCACCTGCGCCTCCTGAAGGACGGCTCCGGCATCCTCATCGTTAATGCCGCCACCGTTTTACATCTGAACTCCACAGCCGCAGAATATGCCTATCACATGATCAAAGGCACCTCGCCCGACGAGACTGCTAGGCATGTAGCCAAACGTTACCGCATCAGTCAGGTGGAAGCCCAAAAGGATTACACCGATTTCCGAGATCGCATTCAGACCCTCATCCACACTCCGGATTTGGATCCGACCACTTTCCTTGACTTTGAACGCATTGCACCTCATTCCCACGACTTGACCGCGCCCCTGCGCCTTGATTGTGCACTTACCTATCGCCTGCCCGCTGGTTCAGACACTTCCCTTGCTCCCACCAAGCGTGTCGATCGTGAACTGACCACGCAGGAATGGGAAACCATCATGGATAAAGCCTGGGCGGTAGGCATCCCCCATATAACTTTTACCGGCGGCGAACCTACCCTGCGCGAAGACCTGCCGGCTCTGATCGCCCACGCTGAGAAGGTCGGGCAGGTAGCCGGCCTGCTCTCTGATGGATTGAAACTGGCTGATAAAGACTACCTGCACACACTTCTCCAAACCGGTCTCGACCATTTGCTTTTTATTCTTGATCCAGAGAACACGGCCTCCTGGAAAGGGCTGGAAACGGTCATGCCGGAAGATTTGTACACCACCGTCCACCTGACGGTGACTCCGCAGAATGTAAACAAAGCCGAAGAAATACTCGAAAGACTGGCCAAGCTGGAAGTCAAGAGTCTCTCACTGGGCGCTTCAGAAGCTTCTCTGCACGATGCTCTCTTCACCTTGCATAACAAAGCCTCCACCCTGGGGCTCACCCTGCGCTGGGACTTGCCCGTTCCCTACTCGGCTGAGAACCCGGTGGCGCACGAGACCATCGAGGACGAGATTCCCTCGGGCGCAGGCAAAGCCTGGCTGTATGTCGAGCCGGATGGCGATGTTCTTCCCACCCAAGGCGAGGCTGATAAGATCCTGGGGAATTTCCTGAGGGATCCCTGGGAAAAAATTTATCATTAACTTAATACCCATTTTGGGGCGGAAGATGATCCGCCCCTTTTTTGAGCGTTGAAATGACTCCTGCCATCCGCAAGAGGCTCGTGCAAATAGGTTTCCTTGTCCTGATCCAGGCCGCTGTCCTTTTCGCCTCCGCCTGGAAATGGGGCTGGTGGAATGCATGGGTTTATTTGGTTTTATATTTGGTTTTTCTGGCATTCAATGCATTTATCCTCCTGGGAAAACACAAGGATTTGGTGGAGGAACGCTCGCAGGTTGGCGAAGGTGCTAAAAGCTGGGACAAGCTCATCGGCATCATTACCGGCATCGGCGGGTTTGCCATCCTGATCCTGTCCGGCCTGGATGAACGCTTCGGCTGGGGAGGAAGTATCCCGTTTGGGGTCCAGTTCAGCTCATTCGTCTTGCTGGCTTTGAGTTATCCCCTCTTCACCTGGGCGATGGTCTCCAACAAGTTTTTCTCAACCATTGTCCGCATCCAAAAAGATCGCGGTCACATCGTCCAAACGGGAGGACCATATCGCTTTATCAGGCATCCAGGTTATGCTAGCCTGCTGGTCTCATACATCTCCATCCCCATCGCCCTTGGCTCATGGTGGGCATGCATCCCAATGGGGGTGCTGGTGGTAAACTTGATTATCCGCACTGCGCTTGAAGATCGTGTCCTGCAAAAAGAGTTGGATGGATACAATGATTATGCCGGACAGGTGCGATACAGGCTTATACCGGGAATCTGGTAAGGATGATCCAGACTGGTTGGCGAGACCTGAAGCATAATCATTAAAATACATTTTCATTTGAATATTTCGGTAAAGGAATTCATAAATTGAGCAATCGGACAACACTTGACCCGGACGAAATTCGCATTTTCAGTGGTAGTTCGCACCCGCACCTGGCAGCCGATATTGCAGCCTATCTAAACCTGCCGCTCGAAAAGACGCTGGTCAGCAGGTTCAGCAACGATAATCTGTATATCCAGCTTGGCGCAAGCGTGCGCTCGCGCATAGTTTTTATTGTTCAAACTCTGGCGCCTCCTGTCAACGACAACCTGGTGGAATTGCTGATGATGCTGGATATCGCCCGCTCTGCCTCCGCCAAGGAAGTTCACGCCATCATCCCCTATTTCTCATTTGCCCGTTCGGACAAAAAAGATGCTCCCCGCATTTCCATTACAGCCCGCCTTGTAGCCGACCTGCTGCGTACTGCCGGCGCCACCCACGTGATGACGATGGTACTGCACTCGCCGCAAGCCCACGGGTTCTTCAGTGTGCCCACCGACCCGTTGACCAGCCGCCCTGTTTTCCGTAACTATTTCCAGTCACACGACCTGGCCGGGACCGTGGTGGTCGCCCCTGACATGGGCTCAGCCGGACCGGCTGCCCTGTTTGCTAGAGGGCTGAACCTGCCTGTTGCAGCCGGGAACAAAGAGCGACTTTCTGACACAAAAGTGATCATCAGTGGGTTGATCGGACGCCCAGTGCAAGGATTTCGGAAAGCGATTATTTATGATGATGAGATTGCCACGGGCGGTTCAGTGCTGGAGCTAAGCCGCATCCTGATTGAGCAGGGTATCCAGGAAATCTGGGTGGCTTCCACCCATGGGGTCTTTGTGCATGGTGGGTTACAGAAACTAACCTCGGTTCCGCAGATTACAGAAATCGTCACCACCGATACTGTTTATATTCCACCCGAAAAACGCCACCCGAAGCTGCACGTGCTTTCGATAGCCCCCGTTTTCGGGGACGCCATCCATCGAAACTACTTGCGCGAGTCTATTGGTGATTTATTTATTTACGGGGACGAAAGCCCTGAGAAAGCTGAATAAATAAATGAGATCTCCTGAGATCGATGCTTCTGATATTGCCGTCACTTTTTTTAGCCAGGATTTTAACTGTGCGCAGTCCGTTTTAGCGGCCTTTGCGCCTCAGCTTGGCATGGATGAGAGTAAGATGCTTAAAATGGCCTCGCCTTTTGGCGGAGGGGTGGCACTCCGCGGTCAAATTTGCGGAGCGGTAACAGGGGGGCTACTGGCCCTTGGTCTGGCTCAGGGAGCGGATACTCCTTCCGGCAAGGAAGATGCTTATCGGCTTGGGCAGGAGTTCTTGCACCGTTTTGAGTCCATTCATGGCTCAATTCTTTGCCGGGAATTATTGGACTGCGACATCAGCACCGCGGCTGTCCTGCAACAGGCGCGCGAGAAAGGTGTGTTCAAAACGCTCTGTCCTCATTTTGTTAGAGACGCGGCGAAAATTGTCCAGGCGATGCAAGATAAACAGCCCAGGAAGAATCCTGGTCAATAATGAGAGCAGGATAGGTGAGCGGTTTGAAATGCACCTGCAGGACTATTCAAACTTGTGCATCCATCTGGAGAACCGATGACCTCCACCTCAGATCGACTCAAGTTTGCCGGTTTCACGCTATTGATAGCCTTGGGGGTCGCGCTGGCATATACCTTTTTGCATGAAAGCGGGCATGCACTGGCTGGTCTAGCTTTCGGGGGAAAGATCAGGGAAATCGATGTTAACTTCTTCAACCTTGGGGCTCATGTCAATATTGATGGGAGTTTCAGCCGGTTCCAAAATGCTGTGATCAACGTCAGCGGAGTGGGGTTACCTCTACTGGCTTGGCTGGTTCTGATCCTCGCACTGCCGAAGGAAGGCGGTCCGCTGGTCCTTTGGACGAAATTCATAGCCTCAGCTGGAACGCTTTGTTCCCTGTTGGCCTGGGTCGTCATCCCCTTCTTCTACTTGAAAAACGACGCCCCCGCCGGCGACGATGTGACCCGGTTCCTCGTCAATAGCGGGCTGCCGCCGCTGGCGGTGGCATTTAGCGCCCTGATCCTCTTTGCCGGTGGCTGGTTCTTGTTTGTGCGGCGTTACGCTGGAACGCATCCGGTTTGGCATGTTTTGTTTCCTGGCACCGGAAAACCGGCGCACGCCTGGCGCTGGGTATTGATGGGAGGGGTGGTTGCGGTAGCATTGATCGGTGCAGGGATACTGGTGGTCTCCACTTTAGGCGACGGTCTCCCTCAGCAGCCTAAAGGTTACATCCTTGCTGCCACAGTCGATCTCTCCTCCCGCAACATGGAAGCCGAGACTATCACCCGATTCACCCTATCCAAAGCCGGTGATGCGGCGATCTTCCTGCGGGTTTCCAGCATCGAAACCCGTTTTATTGATGTTTCCCTAGTCCCGTCGCAGGGCGATTCGATCCAACTCTTGCACGGAGAGAATTTCGCCAGTGCTTCAAGTGACAGTCAAAATCTATACCGCCTCCCAGCCGGGGAATATAAAATTGTGCTTACCAGCCAGAAATCTTCCGGCATCCTGCAAGTGTATTTCCGTTTACCATGATTGAAAAGCCCATCCCCCAATCCTACTGGGTGCTTCCCGGACAGTTCCTCGCGGGGGCATATCCCGGATTGGATTATGATTTGGCAGGAACCCGAGAGCGTCTCACCTCCTTCCTCAACGCCGGTTTCGAAACTTTCATTGACCTGACCAGCGAAAACGAACGCCCCCCGTATTCCTCCATCCTGAGTAACTTAGCCGAGAATGTTGTTGGAGATGTTCGTCACCAGCGTTTTTCTTTTCCTGATTTCAGTGTGCCTTCCCGCGCGTCGATGGTTGCCGTCTTGGATGCCATTGATGCGGCTCTAGCAGAAGGTCGCTTGGTGTATCTCCACTGTGTGGGTGGAATTGGCCGTACCGGCATTACAGTCGGCTGCTACCTCGTCCGCCACGGAATGATGTCCACGGATGCCTTGAGTCATTTGCGCGGACTGTACCACTCCTCTCTGCAAAGTCTCATTGTTCCCAAAACCCCCGAAACCAACGAGCAAGCCAAGTTCATTTTGAACTGGGATGAGAATGGACTGGCATAGTCGTTTTCTACAACAAGCCACCTGGACGCGTGACCTGCGCGCCTATCTGTTTGAACGCGCCGGTTTGAGGCGCGCCCGGCGCGTCCTGGAAGTAGGCTGCGGGACGGGGGCGATTTTACCTGGGCTTGCCACACCCGCTGCTGTCCACGGGCTGGATCTAGAATTTACCCGCCTCGCGGAAGCGCGCAGGCATGTCCCGCGCGTTGCGCTTGTTTGTGGGAATGCTCTTGCGCTACCGTACCCATCAAAAGTTTTCGATATTACATTTTGCCATTTCCTGCTGTTATGGGTTCACTACCCATTGCAGGCTCTGCTGGAAATGAAACGGGTCACCCGCTCCGGTGGAGCTGTGCTGGCTCTGGCTGAACCAGACTATACCTCGCGAGTGGACAAGCCTGCTGCGCTTGCTCCACTTGGACGCTGGCAGGCTGAGTCCCTCAAACGACAGGGTGCGGACCCGGGGGTGGGAAGACACTTGGCGGACCTTTTCCGGGAGGCGGACATTCCACTCATCGAAACAGGATCTCTTCTTGGTAAATCCGATTCAAGGGCAGTGCAAACCAGTTCCG
>JBGOZL010000113.1:0-6513 GCA_041480185.1 Anaerolineae bacterium | reverse complement strand
GCCCGTTGGGAGGGCATTCCCACAAACGCAGCCCGCCAAAGGAGGTGGAAACAGGATCATCCCAGGTGCTGACGTGAGCTGCCAAATCGGCAACGGTCAGGCAGCCACCTGCCTGTTGGACAGTGGAGGCTATCGCCTCGGCAATTTCCCCCTCGTAGTAGGCGTTCTTTCCACCTTCAGCAATCGTTTTCAATGTGTGCGCCAGAGCGGGGTTGCAGAATATCTCGCCCGGGTTCGGGCCACGCCCATCTATGGTCATTTCGATGCCATTCAAAGCGGTCTTCAACTGTCGCTCAGCACCCCGCTGCCAGAAATGGGACGTCACCGGCGCGACCGGGAAACCCATTTCTGCCAACCGGATTGCGGGGACAAAAATATCTGAAAGGCGCATGGTGCCGTGGCGCTCGATCAAGTCGCACCAGCCCGCACACGCTCCGGGAACAGTAATTGTTAAAGGATGATAGGGTGGAAGGGGAGACTCAAACGTGGCGCCTGCAGTATCCCGCAGAAGATCAAGAGTCAATGCAGCAGGGGCGCGACCTGAGCCATTAAGCGCCGTCACCTGCCCGGTCCCTGCCTCGTAGAAGAGAGCAAACATATCTCCGCCTAAGCCTGTAGAGGTGGGCTCGGTCACGTTAAGCGCGGCAGCTGTCGCAACGGCTGCGTCGGCAGCGTTTCCACCCATGGATAGAATTTCCAGACCAGCGGCAGTTGCCAGCGGTTGTGAAGAAGCCACCATCCCTCCACGACCGTAAACAGGCGATCTCCGGGAAGGGAAGGCAGGTTGCAGGTCAATGGTGTCGGGCAGGTTATTTCTCCGGAGTAGTGGGGTTGGGCGGCACAGTGGTTACGAGGATCTTATCCACTCGTTTGTCATCCATGTCCATCACTTCGAAACGAAGACCGTTCCACTCGAACAGGTCGGCAGCCTGTGGGACGCGGCCCAGATGTAACATGACAAAGCCGCCAAGAGTTTCATATTCTTCTTCGTCCGGAAGACGACGCAAGTTGAAGATTTCCTTGAATTCGTCATTGGGAAGCATCCCATCCAGTAGCCAGGATCCGTCCTGGCGCTGCGTGGCTTGCGGCTCACCTTCAAAAGCACCGACGATTTCTTCGAGGATATCTGCCAAGGTCAGAAGTCCTTGTACAACACCAAATTCATCCACCACCAAAACCATTTCGCGCTTGGCCTCTTTCAGAATTTCAAGTGCGCGCGAACCAAAAGCGGTTTCCGGAACAAAAAGCGGAGGGCGGGCAATCTCCTTAAGCTGTTTGCCACTCTTAAGGTCGGTCAGGAGCAATTCCTTGGCCTTGACCACGCCCACAATATTATCAAGGCTGTCATCGCCGACCGGAAAGCGTGAGAATGGGCAGTCTTTAATTTTTCTGCGAATCTCCGCGGCGGTATCGTTCACATCCAGCCAGACGATTTCATTGCGGGGAGTCATCAGTGCATTCACGCGCTGGTCGGAGAGCGAAAAGACACCCTCCACCATATTCTGCTCCGATTCCTCGAAGACGCCTGCCTGGGTGCCCTCGTTGAGTTGGACAAGCAGTTCTTCCTCAGTTACCGAAGGTTCATCGGTATGTTTAACTCGCATCAAGTGTAATAGTATATTTGTGGAGCCGCTGAGCACATGCACAATTGGCGAAACGACCTTTGAAATAAAGAGCATTGGCCCAGCCACTATGGATGCCACTCGTTCCGGGTTCTGGATAGCAATCCGTTTTGGCACCAATTCACCAATAACTATCGAAAAATACGTGATGACAACCACAACAATAAATATGCTGATGGCATCGCTGTATGGAGCCAGCACCGGAACTTTGGAGACCAACCCTCCAAGAATAGTTGCCACTGCCGCGCCACCAATCGCACCGACCAGCACGTCGATCAATGTTATTCCGATTTGAATTGTGGAAAGGAAGCGATTTGGGTTCTCTGTCAGCTGCAAAGCTATCTGAGCTCTCAGGTCTCCTTCATTCACTAGGTGCTGCAAACGAGCTTTCCTGACGGAAAGCAATGCAGTTTCAGACATAGCCAAAATGCCATTCAATAACATCAGTAAGGCAATAACCAAGATATCTATGCCAACATTGTCCATCTATTCCATCCTGCCGGGGGGAACCTTCCCGGCAATTTAAACCACATCAATTCCTTCCCCTATATGTGCTTCCCCGATCTCCCAAACTGGCAGATCCATTTCGCTTGCTCTCTTTAAAAATGCCTCAATTCTGACACTCGGAATCGCCAGCAAAAGTCCGCCACTGGTTTGGGGGTCATACAGAAGCATCTGATTTTCCTCAGAAATGTCCCCGGTGAAATGGATGCGAGGACCAAAATAACGGCGGTTGTCTGATGCGCCACCGGGGAAAGTTCGTATTTCTGCATACTTGTGAGCGCATGAGACGAAGGGAATTTTTTTCATCTCAAATTTTATACAAACCCCTGAGGCTGCAGCCATTTCACTTCCATGACCGATGAGGCCGAAGCCAGTCACGTCCGTGCCCGCGTGCAACTCAAATTCCACTGCCAGAGCACTTGCATCCCGGTTCAGTTTTTTCATCCAGCCCACGACCTCGGCCACGTCTGCAGGGATGGCTTTTTCCTGCTTCAGCGCAGTGGTGGTCACACCAAAACCAAGTGGTTTGGTCAATACCAGCACGTCACCAGGCTTTACACGGCCCTTGGTTAGCATCTTCTGCGGATCGACAAAGCCGATGACCACCAGTCCATACTTCGGTTCTTTATCCTGGACTGTATGCCCGCCTGCGATCACAACCCCGGCTTCGAGGCATTTCTCAGCCCCACCGCGTAGAATTTCAGCGTTTATTTCCATAGGCAGATCAGGCGACAAGGCAGCCACATTCAAGGCAAGGAAAGGCTGTCCGCCCATGGCATAAACATCTGATATGCTGTTCGCTGCGGCTATACTCCCAAAGTCGTAGGGATCGTCCACCACGGGGGTAAAAAAGTCGGTTGTGACGACCAGGGCGCGAGTCGAATCCAATCTCCAGATGGCAGCGTCGTCAGGTTTTCCGAGGCCGACCAGGAGATCAGGATAGTTACGGTTATCAAAAATCTTTTCAACAGGGCGCAGGACCTGCGCCAGCATCTCCGCATTCAGCTTCGATGCTCAACCAGCACAGTTCGAATAACTGGTCAGGCGAATCTGGCGTCCTGTTGGGTGAACAACTGACATACAGACCTCACAAGGTTACTGGGGCGGGGTCAATGACGGCAGCAGGAGAGGAGTCCCACTCGGCAGGTACATCACCTGCACATTGGGGGCAATTTTCAAAATATAAGTGTAAGTCAATAAATCGGGAGTCAGGGACCCCGACAGGACTTCGTTCGCTTGTGCCTGGGCTTGAGCTGTAAGCAGAATGGCCTGTGCCGCACCCTGGGCGGATATGACAGCTGCATCGTCCGTACCCTGGGCCACCTGGCGGGCCTGTTCAGCCTCTTGTTTCCTTTGCTGTACCACGAATTGCGCTTGCAGAGCCAGTTGCTCTGCTATTTGTTTTTGCTCTACCGCGGCGGCATATTCATCGCTAAAGCGAATATTGCGTAGCAGGAAATCATCCATCATCAAATTGTTCGCAGCCAGACCCTGTTTTATTGTATCGAAAATCATTTGCTCAAGCTCAGCACGCTTGGTACTGACGATTTCTTCCACACCGAATTGCGAGACTGCATCGCGAATAGCAGAGCGAGCGACCGGACGTACTACTAGGTCTTCAAAACGGTTTTGCCAGGTTATGTGCAAATCGATCAAATGCAATGGATCTATTGAATAAATGACCGAGGCGTCGATGAAAACCTGCTGTCCGTCTTTCGTACGGGCCTGTATGGAGTCATCGCCCACTACCTGCCCCTCGCCAGTTGTGGACGCCATGGTATATGTCTGCTTGGCTATGGAGTAAGGGTGCACATTCTCGAGAAACGGGACCACCCAATGCAAGCCTGGCGCCAATGGCTGCGTGCGATAACCGGTGGGCTGGAGGGCAGAAATCACAATACCGTACTGATCGGCCTGCAGGAAAACGAGACCTGCACTGATGGTAGTTAACAATATAGAAAAAACCACCGTCCCCAAAACCATCCAGACTGCTCCTTTTAACGGTTTCGCCCGGCTGGCACGTATTACAGCCAGGACGATAATACCCACCACCACCAGCCATGAGAAGGTGGCCAATCCTTGAAGAGCACTCGCTATATTCATTTCATTCTCCTGACATAATTCTATTTTTGGATGACCTGTGAGTATTATACCGGAAACGCGCCTCATCCCATGGGGAGCACAAAGACGCACGCTGCAACCATCACTGGGAGATCAAAATTACAGAGATTTGATCCATATTTTGATAATTCCTCCGTTTGCATGGTCATAAAACCGCGCAGCGACCAAAAGCGTAGATAATTATGACGGCGAGTAAGCCGAATGGATGTATAATCATTTTAGCGTCTCCAGAAAGGAACGGCTATGGAAATTCTTCTCGACCCCAATATCGCATACATTTTACTGGTGCTTGGATCCATCCTGCTGCTAATGGCCATCGTCACTCCGGGAACACATTTGATGGAGGGCGGGGCCATTTTGTTGCTGGCGCTGGCTGGATATGCGATCTATAATCTCGGCTTTAACTTGTGGGCGCTGATCGTGCTCGTTCTAAGCCTGGTGCCATTCATTTATTCCATCCAAAAACCAAAGCGCGAACTGATCCTGGCATTAAGTTTACTGGGAGTCATCATCGGTTCCGTGTACCTGTTCCCATCCAAAGGATGGCTGCCGGCTGTTAACCCGCTGGTGGCTTTGGTGGTCTCGGTACTAAGTGCGGGCTTTTTATGGCTGGCCGTCCGCAAGGGTATGCAAGCGCATCACGCCCGACCTCTCCAGGACCTTTCAACATTGATCGGCAAAACCGGCCAAGCCAAAACCCGAGTCGAGGATGACGGTTCGGTGCAGGTAGCCGGGGAATTATGGAGCGCCCGGAGCGAGAAACCCATCCAGGCAGGCAGCCGGGTACGTGTGGTCAGCAGGGAGGGATTCGTCCTGATAGTCACACCTGAAGAGCAATCAAAGCAGTAACTCGTTCTTTTGAAAAGGAGAAAAGTATGTCTTCACAACTAACAACACTTCTGTGTGTCGTTGCCTTTGTCGTGGTCGTGCTGGTCGTCTTCCTGATGAACGCCATCCGAATCGTCAATGAATACCAGCGGCTGATCGTCTTCCGACTGGGCCGTTGCATCGGGACAAAAGGTCCCGGCCTGGTGTTACTCATCCCGGTGGTCGATCGGGCCGTCAAAGCCGACCTGCGCGAGCAGGTGCGCGAGGTTCCGCACCAGGTATCCATCACCAAAGATAATGCCCCCATCTCGATTGACTTCCTGTGGTATTTCAAGGTGATGGACCCAACCCTGAGCGTGGTAGGCGTGGGTAACTTCGAACTGTCAGCGGCCGGTATGGCGACCACCACCCTGCGTTCCGTCATTGGCGGCATCCCTCTGGATGAAGTGCTCTCACAACGTGAACACATCAACCAGACCCTGCGTACCAAACTGGACGAAGTGACCGAGCGCTGGGGTGTCAAAGTAACCAACGTTGAAATTCGCGAAATCATCCCGCCCAAGGATGTCCAGGACGCCATGAATAAGCAAATGTCAGCCGAGCGCATCCGCCGCGCCGTGGTAACCGAATCAACCGGTACACGCGAAGCCGCCATCAACGTGGCGGAAGGCGAGAAGCAATCCTCCATTTTGAAGGCTGAAGGCTCGAAACAAGCTGCCATTTTGGAAGCAGAAGGCCAGAAGCAGGCTCAAGTGCTAAAAGCTGAAGGTTTCTCGGTGGCACTCGAGAAGATATTCGCGGCTGCCAAGACCATTGACCAGAAGACGATGACCCTGCAATACTTCGAGACCCTTAAGAGCCTTGGGTTGGGCCCGTCCACCAAATTCATCTTCCCGATGGAATTCACCAGCATGATTGAGAATTACGTCAAAGGGAAGTAAAAATCACAGCATAAGTGATTAGTAAAGGGTAAAATAGAAGCCTCTCGCACGTGTGCGAGAGGCTTCTTTGCTTAGGGATTTACCGACCTTATGGACATACTCCCCGCCAACCTGCGTGATCTTGGCAGCCTGCGCCGCGTGGAACAGGCCTGCTTCCTTAAGGATGCCTGGCCGCTGCTTGACCTGATCGCAGTATTGACCTGGCCGGAAATTGTCCGTTTAAAAGCGGTGGAAGATGGCCAAATGATCGGCTTTATCGCAGGGGACCCGCGCCCTTCGGAACATTTGGCCTGGATCGCCACGGTCGGCGTAATCCCCGAGTACCAGCGGCGCGGCATCGGGCGGGCGTTGCTGCGGGAATGTGAGGAGAGGCTGACCCAACCGCGCCTCCGCTTGTGTGTGCGGGTTTCCAATGAAACTGCCATCCATCTATACCAGCAGGAAGGTTACCTTGCAGTGGACACGTGGCGGGAGTATTACAATGACAACGAGAATGC
>JBGOZL010000112.1:0-6526 GCA_041480185.1 Anaerolineae bacterium | reverse complement strand
TCTACCGAGCTGGTGGACCGGCTTTGGGACAACGCCAAATATTTTAAAGCTGAAATGAAGAAATTGGGCTTCGATACAGGGCTCAGCACCACTCCGATCACCCCGGTCATGCTTGGTGAAGCTCCGCTGGCCCAGCAATTCAGTCGTGACCTTTTTGAGGCGGGAGTGTTTGCCATGGCTCTTGGTTACCCAACTGTCCCGCAAGGCAAGGCACGCATCAGGGTGATGATATCCGCCGCGCATTCCAATGAAGATTTGGATAAGGGGTTGGAAGCATTCGCCAGTGTGGGGAAGAAATTGGGAGTGATTTAAATCCCCTCCTAGAACCGCAATCAAAAGGGCAGCCATTGGGCTGCCCTTTTTTTTTATCTTAGCATTTTAAGAGGATTTCAGTCCATGCCCGCGAATATTCGCCGCCTTTCCCATCCTCTTTTGTATCCCACCAAGCGGAAAGGAGACTGTAACAAATCGCCCACTTTAACAGCCTTAGGCGGTCGAACTCAAGCTGCTCTGATAGGATGGCAATCCGCCGCTGTGTCCTGCGAATGGCTTCCTGTTCATTTGGTATCTCCCCTACTGGATTAAGCAGAAGCGGTCCAACCTCGTACCCTGCAGGACCATCCACCCCTTTTGGATCGATCACAAGCCAGCCTCGATCGGATGAGAGAATATTGAAATGATGAAAATCACCGTGTAGAAGAACATGCGGACCATCTTCCGCAAACAGGTCCCGGACCATTTCTTCCACGATCTCGACGGTTTTTTCGGGGAATGGACCTGTCCCTCCCGCAAACCGTGGGCGCAGATTTTTTAGCTCGTTAAACCAGCTCAGCAAGCTAATAAATTCATTCCCTTCCGGAACGGGGCGATGGATGGCTCGCATTACCTGGGCCGCGATTTCGGTGGCGCGGTCGTCATCAGTTAGGGTTGAGAGCATTCTGCCCGGTTGGAGACGCTCCAACAAGAGCATCCCATTATCACCTGCGGATTCCAGCAACCAGCAGGCACCCATTCCCGCGTAGACTTTCAGGGCACTGATTTCGCTGATAAGTTCTCGATTGGGAACCCCGATTTTGAGTACGGCAGGGGTACCATCCGCCCTTGTGGCCGCGCAAACGTAATTGTACGAAAGCAGAAATGGCTCGCCTACGGTCAGGTTCCAGCGACGGGCTGCTTTGGAAATTAGTTCAGGTAATTCATCCAAGTAATGCCTGCCAGACTCTCCAAAGGCACTGATGACATTTTGAACAAAGGTTGAAGGCAGGATCATAAATTTCGTAAAAATAGTTCCGGATTTTGTAGGAAATCGCGCATCAGCCGAACGTGTTCCAGGTCTTCATATTTCGCCGGGTGGATTGCACCACCGTCGAGATTCAAGATCGCGGAGTCAGGGCAAGCCATCAGGATGGGGGAGTGGGTGGCAATAATGAACTGCCCATTTTGCGAGACAATGTCCTTGATGGTTGAGATGAGTGCCAGTTGTCGTAAGGAAGAGAGCGGAGTTTCGGGTTCGTCGAGAAGGTACAAGCCATCCGGAACAAAGCGCGATTGAAACAATGCCAGGAGACTCTATCCATGCGAATGGAGATCGAGTTCCTCGCCGTAATGGTGGCGCATGTCATTTAATTCACGGGTATAACTCAATTTTGCATGTTCGCGGGCATAGTTGCTTTTATTTTTTATATTCGATCTCGACAGCATTTAAGTCGGATTCCATTTCCGATCGGATCTGGTTAAGACGTTTTGCGTAACCAAAAAAATCCTCTACATGCAAGAAAAAGTCCCGGTGGGTTCGTTTCGTCCAGGAAAGCTTAAAATATTTCGCCAATTCACGGGCATGGGTTAGACTCTTATAATTGCGTGTATTTTCACTGCCTACGCCTACCATATCAGCTGCACAAGCCAGAGCTTCGTGTAGCGGTGATTTCCTTGTACCGTTCTCTCCCACCAACAACGTCACAGGGGCCTCGAAATGCAGTTCTTTCAAGGACAGTAGGAGTGACAAATTATTCGGAAATACGCGCATGTCTGGAAATTTGCGCAGTTGGATGGATTTTAAATGGATCATGGCAGGATTAATTCGTTCCTGACGAATATTTACATGTTCCGCTTTTGGTACTTTTGCCAATGTACGCGTTTTTCATCGTATTGTGTTCGGGCAGGTTTTTCCTCCGCAGGATAGCCAACATAAATAAGTCCAAGCGGCGTGACGTGTTTTGGCAATCCAGCAATTTGCCGAACCACATGCACGAACTCTGCAACAGGATGGACACCGACCCACACCGTGCCCAGTCCCAGCCCTGCAGCCGCAATGAGGATATTCTCACCGGCAAGGCTGCAATCCTGTACCCAGAATAGCCGGGCGGCTGGATTTACTGATAAAGATGGGTTGCCGCACACGACAATGGCTGCCGGGGCATTCCTGTTACCAAAAATCAGCTGCCTGCGGAACTGCGCTAATTTTTCCGGGTCTGTAATAACCACGAATTCCCACGGTTTGCAATTCATAGCTGAAGGTGCAGCCATGGCAGCCTTTAGTAAAAGATCGAGTTTTTCAGGCTCGACCGGTTTTTCGGTATAGACACGGATGGATCGGCGGTGAAAAATTGGGTCAAGAGTAGGATTCATAGTGACGTATGAACATCCTTGGTAACAAAATCAGGGAAAACACCCCGGAGCGATTGATAATTTAGGTCTGTCAAAGCCTAGCCGGGGAATAGCTTTTCGAACACTTCGGGACAATACTTATTAACCATTTGGGATGAAAGTCCATTCTCATTGCAGATTTCAGCATATAGATCTGCTGATGGACGTTTGGTTCGCTGTTGGGTCTTGGGGTCAAGTGCCCACAAGCCGAAGCGCTGTGTCCAGCCTCGTTCCCACTCAAAGTTGTCCACCAGAGACCAGTGGAAGTAGCCTTTGACAGGCCAGTTAAAGTTGACCGCCCTCCACATGGCATGGACATGCTGGGCCAGATAGCGGGGCCGAATACGGTCAGCGCTGTCTTCAATCCCGTTTTCCGTTACCAGGATGGGCAGGCTGGGGTAGGTCTTAACGACCCATTTGAAAGCCCAGAAGAAACCTTCTGGTGTATTAGAGTTCATTCCGGCGTCTGCCAGGTCGGTGCCTTTCGGGAAAAAGGTTCGCGAGAAAAGTTCGGTGTGGTAGCGCAGGTCGAAGGCTACAGTATCCACCGAGTAATAGTTCAAACCGAAGTAATCCTGTGTCCCTTTGGCTTCAGGTACCTGGATCTTGCCCAAGGGTGACCTAAGCACTCCGGTGGAGATGGCAGATGGAAAGGCCATATTGATGCCTTCGAATTTGACATTCCTCATAAACCGGTCCAACGGTGACCACGCCCGGGCTGGTTTCTGGGGACGGAAGTGCAGGGCGTAGCCCACGCGTGCCTCTGGCTGGAGTTCGTGAATGGTGCGGTAAGCACGGGCATGAGCGCGCGCCATGTTCGCCTGCACCTGTATTCCAAGTTTCAAATCCGACTTACCCGGAGGAAAGTTCTTGCGCAGGTACCCCTCGAGAGCGTATACATTCGGTTCATTGATTGTGCACCAAAGTGAGCAATACTCTTTCAATGTCTCCACGACTCTACGAGTAAATTTCTCGAACAAAGGCACGACTGCATCGGTTTCCCAGCCACCCAGCTCTTCCAGCCAGAGCGGGTCGGTGAAGTGGTGCAGGGTGACCATGGGCATGATGTTCCGTTCCCGCAAACCCTGCAGCATTGTTCGATAACGGTCAAGCGCTTCTTCATCCCATCGGTCGGGGGTGGGTTGGATCCGGCTCCACTCTACCGACAACCGGTGGGTGTTTTGCCCGGTTTCAACAGCGCGGTCGAAATCTTCCTTCCATCGTCCACCCCACCAGTCGCTCGCGAGCCCGGATTTATTGGCGGTATGTCCATCCTGTTCCCACTTGTACCAATTATTGTTAGTGTTGTTGCCCTCCACCTGGTGCGCAGCGGTGGCAGTCCCCCACAGGAATCCCTTTGGGAAATGGAATACTGCGGATATCATTGTTTTCTCCATTTTTTGAATGTTCTCGATGGCATACTTTTTTACGATTTATGACGTGCCATGTGCGCCAGGTACAGGACAATTGACCCTGCCACCGCAGCGTTCAACGATTCGATTTGTCCCTCCATCGGGAGACGGAGCAGGTAATCACAGGATTCTCGGACCAGGGAGCGGATGCCTTCCCCTTCGCTCCCCACTACCACTGCCAACGCACGCTCCAGCGGTACCTCTGAGGGGTCCTTTGACTCCGGGCTTTGGTCCAGTCCGACGACCCAGGTATCAGCACCTTTCAGTTGAGTTATGGCTTGCGCAAGGTTGGCTCTTGCTACCAGCGTATGTTCGCATGCCCCGGCCGAAGAGGAGACGACAGCAGGAGTAATCTCCGCTGCGCGATGGGGCGGGATGAGTACACCATGCACTCCCACTGCTTCTGCAGTGCGGATGATGGTACCCAGGTTCTGCGGATTTTGCAGCGTATCAAGGATCAACACAAAAAGCGGCTCGCGGTGAGATTTGGCATTATCGAGAATGTCTTCCAGTTCAACATAGGGATAAGCACTCGCTTCCAATGCCACACCTTGATTGTTCTCGCTAATTTTATCAAGCCGTACGTGCGCCACACGTTCAATTGGAATTTTCCGTTTGACAGATAAATCCAGAATCTCGTTCAACCGACCTTTTTCCTGGGCGCCTTCGGCAACCTGCAGGCGGAAAACATCCCGCCTGTGCGCTCGCAGGGTTTCATACACAGGGTTGCGTCCATAAATGAATTCTTTCATTTGATCATTTTAAACCTTTAAGAACAAGCTGTCCGCGCCTAGGCTGAGGCTCCTGAATAACTGCGCACGCCCAGTCTCCAGATGAATCGTGCCAGTGCCACCAGAAGCACTGCCAGGCCGAGAGCACCCAGCAGGGTCAATGGCGTCAGTCGGTTCGTCAATGCCTGGGCAGGAACCGTTACTGCGAAGGCCACCGGTACGAGGAACGTCAGCCCGATCCGCAGCCATTGCGGGTAAATAGTAACCGGCCAACGTCCTGCCGCGTAGAGCCCCTGGAACAGGTTGACCAGTTCCCAGATGCGAATTAACCAGAAAGCAGTGGTGGTCAGGATCAGCCAAAAGCAATAGATCATGATCCCGCCCAAAATCAACGCGGCGGCGAAGGCGAGGGCCTGCAATATCCCGACCTGTTCATTCAATTGCCCGATGGCAATGATCATTACCACCAGGCCAACGATGACGTCGGTCAACTGCCAAAAGCGGAACTCACGGATGCTGACCAGGATCTGCCCGTCCACCGGCTTGGTGAGAGTAAAATCCAGCGTTCCATCCTGGATCTCGTTCATCAGTCGCTGCATATTAGGTTGGATGGCAGACTGGATGACACCTCCCACCAGCATATAAATCCCCATTACAGCCAACAATTCAGGTTGAGACCAGCCACCCAACTGGGTGGTTTTAGAGAATACCAGCCACAGGACGATTAATCCCGTTGCAAGGGCGATAAATGATTGGAAGAGTTGAATGAAAAAGTTAGCGCGGTATTGAAGCTCATTTGCGATCCCTATCCGCAGATAACTCCAGATAAGTTTGATTATCTTCATGGGTATTCTCAGTTTCCCACCGACGAAAACCGGCGTACTCCGAAGTGCCAGATGATCCTGACACCCACTATTCCAATCAAAATCCACAACAACTGCATGCCCAACCCTGTAACCAAGACGACCGGAGATGATTGTCCTACAAGGGCATTGATGGGAAAGAAAAATGTCCATTGGAACGGCAAATAATTAGCAACATGCTGGACCCAGACCGGCATGAGAGTCATGGGAACAAATCGCCCGGAGAGGATCATTTCAAATGCAAATATGAGTTCGAAGAGCGCGCTGACACGGGTTGTCCATAAAGTGATCAATCCTAACACCGAATAGATCATGGTGCGCACAAGGTATGCGCCCCAAATGGCGATAAAAAATACAATCACCTGCAGCCAGGTTGGGTTCAACGTGGGCTTGAAGATCAAGGCCAGGATGGCCGCGACCGGGATCCACAAGAGGATCATTACAAACTTCCATCCGGCGAAGTATGAAACATCGCTGTGAATGGGATGCATGGGCCGCATAAGCTCCATGGATAGACGCCCATGCTGGATCCGGTCTTCCCAACCGTAAGGTGTGAAGACTATATTCATTTGACGCACCAGGGTCCAGACGATATAGTACGCAGCCAACCCGCCCGCGGTATAGCCGCCAACAGAACCACCCTGCTGGTTGGCTATCGTTGACCAAACCACCAAGTATATTGTTGGCTCAACAATCACTCCGACCATATAGAAATAATTCTGAGCTCGATACTGGAATTGTTCCAATATCGCGATCTTCATGGAGGTCAGATAGAAATCGATATATCGCCTCATCCTGCCTCCACGCTTTTTTGGCTGAATACCTTCTCGATGATGTCCTCGATGGGGGGGTCCTCAACTGTCAAGTCGTCTAC
>JBGOZL010000111.1:0-6562 GCA_041480185.1 Anaerolineae bacterium | reverse complement strand
GTTCCATGTAACAAATTATAATTTCCTTTAACGATCTTGATCTCTGACTTAGTGAGGCCATACAGGGCATATATTCGCGGGTCAATTTCCTTATCCAGGGACTCAATGCCCCTCGTTTGTTCCTCCATCATCTGGCAGGAGTATCTTTTCATGGGGTGAAAAAATGTGGAGCTTGCGTTAGAGCGCAATGCTATTAGCTGCCTCAACTGATTCATGGTTTGAGTTGTCCACCATTGTGAGACTAAGCAAGCTTGACTTCCGTTCCCAATTCGATATACTAAATAAGATACTTATCCACCGAACAACCTGATTGTGCCAGGTAATCCGGACGCGAACGGGAAAAATGCTGGTTATTACATTTCGGAAAGGTTAGAAACTTAAGATGCCTGATATAGATGCAATGACCCGTGGGTCACTTCAAACAGCCATGAAGTTGTCAGAAGAAGGAAAATTCCCTGAAGCAATTCAAGCACTTGAGATGGGACTCTCGGAAAACCCTGACAATCCTCTATTACTTGGAGGCCTTGGTAATATATACGCACAGATGGAAGATTGGCGAAAGTCTTTATATTACTATTTATCATCAGTACAGCACGACCCCAAAGAAGAGGATAGCCTGTACAGCCAAATTGGGCTGGCATACCATAATTTAGGCGAATATAATTCAGCGATCATTGAATTAGAAAATGGGCTTGTAACAGACCCAGATAATTCTGAAGGGCATTGGCTCCTTGCCCGGAGTTACCATAAAGCGGGTCGCCTAAAAGCAGCTTTTAAGGAATATGAAATCTTGTTAAATATTTACCGAGGAGAAATGCTCGCAATAACACATTTTATGATAGCGGATTTGTATCATAGAAAAAATCAACTTGAGGATGCCATAATAGAATTACAGAAAGGTATTGAGATTAATCCAAATATTGCAGAAGCTCATAATTGGTTAGGAAAGTGTTATGAGCAAAAAGGCTTATTGGATGAGGCTAAATCCGAATATGAAATTGCGAAAAATTTAGGTTATACAGAATCTGACTTAGCAGGCGAAGTGGGTTAATACATATCCAGCGCGGTTTGAATGGCGCAAATCGATTTGTCATCGTCTATCTCGCCCCATCCTCCCGATCCGCTCAGCCACTGACTATTAGCCATGGCGGCTTCGAGCCGCCATCATCCATATAAACGCCGTGAGGCATCTATATGAGTCGGCGGCGCTGAGCAGGCATTGTTCCTCGCTATTTGGAAAATTAAGGAAATTCCCATGTTGTATAATCTTCATATGGACTCTTCCCTCTTCCCTTTCTTCAATCCCAAGGGTGTGGTCGTCGTCGGCGCATCAGCTGACCCCGCCAAGCTTGGCTGGTTCACTGCCCGCAATCTGACCCGCAGCGGATACCCGGGTGCGATCCATTTCGTCAACCTTAAAGGCGGGCAACTGTTCGGACATCCCATTTATCGCGGCCTCGCAGAAGTCCCCGACCCAGTTGACCTGGCGGTCTTGATCGTCCCAGCCCCCGCTGTCCCCGCAACGCTGACCGACGTGGCCGGGCGCGGCATCCGAGCTGCCATCATCTCATCCGGGGGGTTTAAGGAGGCCGGTCCCGAAGGCGCTGCGCTCGAATCCAAATGCCTGGAGATCGCCCGCAAAAACAAGATGCGATTGATCGGCCCCAACTGCATCGGTCTGATCGACAACCACCTCCCGTTGGATACCTCTTTTATTTCGCAGCCTCCGGCTCCCAAAGGGGACCTGGCGTTCATCTCCCAATCCGGCGCGGTCTGCGGCGTGATCATCGACTGGTCACAGGGGCAGGGGTTTGGCTTCTCGCGGCTGCTCAGCCTGGGAAACGAGGCCGACGTCAGCGAGACCGACGTGCTCCCTGGCGCGGTGGAGGACGCGAACACGCGTGCCATCACGTTCTACATTGAAAGCATCCGTGAGGGGCAGCGTTTCGTCGAAGAAGCTGCAAAAGCAGTGAAAATAAAACCGGTAGTTGCCTTGAAGGTGGGCAGGTCCGAAAGCGGGAAGCGCGCGGCGGCCTCCCATACGGGTGCCCTGGCCGGTGCCGACTCTGCCTATCAGGCTGCTTTCCGCAAGGCAGGCGTCCTGCAGGCTGCCACCATCGAGGAATTGTTTGACTGGGGAATGGCACTGGCCGAATGCCCGCTGCCGCGCGGGCACCGGATTGCCATCCTGACCAACGCCGGCGGACCCGGGGTCATTGCCACTGATGCCGTTGAAGCCAATGATCTCAAACTGGCTGAATTATCCTCCGGGACTACTGCCAGCCTGGCAGCCATGCTCCCCGCCGCGGCGGGTCTGCACAACCCGGTGGATATTCTGGGGGGCGCTACTAGCGCCATGTACGCCGGTTGCCTGCGATTGCTTCTCGACGACCCTGGCGTGGATGGTGTCCTTATCATCATTCCGCCCCCGCCGGTCGAGACCGCCGAGATGGACGCCGAGGCGGTCATCCCTCTCATCAAGGCTGCCTCCAAACCGGTGGTTGTCGCCTTGATGGGTGGCGCCACACTTTCGCGCGCCGCAGAACTGTTCAAACTCGCCCGCATCCCGGCCTATTGTTTTGCGGAACAGGCGGTATCTTCGCTGGCGGCCCTGGTCAAACGTGCGGAATTTCTACAAAAGTCCGATGAGAATCCGCCTCGTTGGGAAGATATCCATCCCAGCCTCGCCCATGCTGCCCTAGCGTATGCACAACCCGTATCCTTCCTGGACCCTGTGGCTGCGGACCGTTTAATGGCTATCTATGGGATCCCCACCGCTCCCATTAAGCTCGCCCGCACAGAGTCCCAAGCCGCCGAAATCGCCGCAGGACTCGGTTTTCCTGTGGTGCTGAAAATCGCTTCATCCGATATTTCCCACAAATCCGACCTTGGCGGTGTATTGCTGAGCATACAGGATGAAG
Source organism: Anaerolineae bacterium (assembly GCA_041480185.1). Lineage (GTDB taxonomy): Bacteria > Chloroflexota > Anaerolineae > Anaerolineales > Villigracilaceae > UBA877. The sequence continues at coordinate 3,641 of JBGOZL010000111.1, read as the reverse complement.
AAGAAACCCGGCTCGGGTTCAGTACTGTAACCGGAAACGCCCGGCTCGCAAAACCTGACGCTAACATCGACGGCGTCCAGGTGCAGCGGATGGTTTCCGGGGGTCAGGAAGTGATCCTTGGGGCAAAGCGTGACCCGCAGTTCGGCCCATTGATGATGTTTGGCTCGGGTGGGGTGGAGGTGGAAGGCTTGAAGGACGTGGCTTTTGCCCTGGCTCCCCTGCTTCCATCAGAGGCTAACGATCTGCTGCAGCGTACCTGGGCGGGGCGTAAACTGGCGGGTTTCCGAAACATTCCGCCTGCTGACCGGCAGGCGGTGCTGGAGATCCTGCTGCGTCTGTCGCAGCTCGCTTATGATCTCCCGGAAATTGCCGAGATCGAGATCAACCCCCTGCGTGCCCTGGCTCCCGGTCTGGGGGCGGTGGCGCTGGATGTAAGGGTAAGAATGGATTAATTATTTTTCCAGCAAATAATCCTTCCGCACAGGTGAAAACACTTCTATTGCAACAGAATCAACCAGGGCCTCAGCGTCGTGGATAACGCCGCCCTTGAAGTTCCAGCTATATCCAGGTTCAACGACGGTTTCCCCCTCGTCACCAAAAAACCGCACCGAACCATGAACAAGATATCCAGTTTGCTCCTGCGGATGATGATGTGGAGGAATCTTTGCTCCCTTCTTGAATGTAAACTCGCAGAGGAGCGAATTATCTCCATAGGCCAAGGGTTTCATGAAAACGCCGGGGACGAGTTCTTTGTAACCTTCTAAGTTCGGTTTGTAATGCATGAATATTCTCCAATCGTTGTACTTGTGCCGATAAATTATATTAATCAATATTATACGGCGATTGACTGAAGCATTTTATGCCACCAGTTTGATTCTATTGGGTTATATAAACAAATGATTGACCAATAGGAGGAGCGATGAAGAAAAAAGGGAGTCGGATTGCGATATGGGTGGTAAGCATATTGGTGGTCCTTGCCATCCTGGTTTCCGTATTCGGGGTGATCATCGTCCGACAATCTTTTCCCCAAGTGAGCGGGGAAATAAAACTCGCCGACCTGGATGGCCTCGTGGATATCTACCGTGACAACATGGGCATCCCGCAGATCTATGCCGCCAGCCTGCATGACCTGTTCATGTCGCAAGGTTACGTCCATGCCCAGGACCGCTTCTGGCAAATGGACTTTTGGCGGCACATCGGGTCCGGCCGCATCTCCGAAATGTTCGGTGAGACGCAGGTGGAGACCGACACCTTCCTGCGCACGCTCGGCTGGCGCCAGGTGGCCGAGCAGGAATTTGCAAGCTACGATCCCCAGTCGATCGCCATCCTGAATGCCTATGCCGAAGGCGTCAATGCCTACCTGGCAGATCACCTGGGAACAGCAATCAGCTTGGAATATGGCATCCTCAAGATCCTAACCCCCGGCTATAAACCCGAACCCTGGACCCCGGTCAATACACTCACCTGGGCCAAGGCCATGGCCTGGGATTTGCGCGGCAACATGGACGAGGAGATCCAGCGCGCTGTCCTGCTCAAGACTCTCACTCCCGACCAGGTGACGCAGCTTTTTCCTCCTTATCCGGCTGACCACCCGGTCATCGTCCCGGAGATGGGGCAGCCCGCTTCAGCCCCATCCTACACGGGCAGCCTCCCGGACCTGGACTGGGCTATCCTCCAGACGCGTTTCTCTGCACTAGATGCTCTCCTGGGTCCATCTGGAGCGGGCATCGGATCCAACTCGTGGGCGGTTTCCGGGTCACTGACCACCACCGGGATGCCGTTGCTTGCCAACGACCCTCACCTGGCCATCCAGATGCCATCCATCTGGTACCAGATCGGGCTACACTGCCGCCCCGTTTCTAAGGCCTGCCCGTATGAGGTTGCCGGGTTCTCCTTTGCCGGTTTTCCGGGCGTGGTGATCGGTCACAACCAGGCCATTACCTGGGGCTTCACCAACACTGGCCCGGATGTGATGGACCTTTATATTGAAAAAATTAATCCGGATAATCCAAACCAATATGAATTCAATGGTCAATGGGTGGATATAATCCTGCGGACCGAGACGATCGCCGTGGGAGGCGGGAAGCCTGTCATCCTGACCGTGCGCTCCACCCGCCATGGTCCGATCATCTCAGATGCCTACATGGATCTGTCTAAATTCAACACCAAAGCCGGGGTCCCGCTCCCCCAAAACTATGCCATTTCCCTGCGATGGACAGCGCTGGAGCCTTCCACCATCTTCCAGGCCTTCTGAGGCTTCAACACAGCCTCTAATTGGGACGAATTCCGCCAGGCAGCGGGCAAGTTTAATGTCCCTGCACAGAACCTGTTGTATGCCGACGTGCAGGGGAACATCGGCTACCAGACTCCGGGCAACATCCCCATCCGCAAGAATGGGGACGGCAGGCTGCCCGTACCAGGCTGGACGGACGAATACGAGTGGACTGGCTATATCCCATTTGAACAACTGCCATCTGTTCTCAACCCATTCAAGGGCTACATTGTCTCCGCCAACAATGCAGTAGTGGGGAAAGGTTACCCTTACCTGATCCCTACGGATTGGGATTACGGTTTCCGCGCGGACCGAATCGCGACCATGATCGAAACTGCTCCCACCCCAATCGACATGGCTTTCATCCAGAAAATGCAGGGTGACGGTTATGACGCCAACGCTGCCACGCTCGTTCCATTGCTGGACAAATTAACCTTCCAGGCTGGAACGCCCAACCAAGCGGTTGCTCTCGACCTGCTCAAGAATTGGGACTACCAGGCTCGCATGGATTCCACACCCGGAGCTGTGTTCGAAATATTCTGGAAGAACCTGCTGGCGGATACCTTCAACGACGACCTCCCCAAAGATTACTGGCCTGAAGGCGGTTCCCGCTGGGACGAGGTGGTTCGCAACCTTGTTATTCTTCCGAATGATCCCTTTTGGGACGACAAGATGACGACAGACAAGGTGGAAACCTGCGATGATATTTTGGCGAGGGCGTTCACCGAGGCGGTGGCTGAGATCGAGAAGTTGCAGGGAAGTGATTCCGCCAAGTGGAACTGGGGTGATCTGCATACTACCACTTTCGCCAACCAGACCCTCGGAGAATCAGGCATTGCCCCCATCGAAGCATTGTTCAACCGCGGACCCTTCCCCACGGGCGGTAGTGACGCCATCGTCAATGCCACCGGTTGGAACCCGACCCTCGGATACGCTGTTGATTGGCTCCCATCCATGCGCATGATCGTGGACCTGGGAAACCTGGATAATTCAGTTACCGTCCATACCACGGGCGAGTCGGGTCACGCCTACAACCCGCATTACATCGACATGGCAGACCTGTGGCGAAATATTCAGTATTACCCGATGCTTTGGGATAAAACGGCCATCACATCGGGTGTCGTGGCTCACCTTCAATTCCTGCCATAGCATTTGGAAGAGACGCTGCTTGGGAAAGCGGCGTCTTGATCGTTTACGCGAGTTCAGGCTGGTAAATCTCTGCAAACAGCGCCGGCTGTCCGCCGGTGTGCCAGAACAGCACGGTTTCATCTTTTTTGAAGAATCCCTTGCGGATCAGGTCCACCAAACCCGCAGCGGCACGGCCGGTATAGACCGGGTCGAGCAGGAGACCCTCATATTTTGCGAAAAG
>JBGOZL010000110.1:0-6563 GCA_041480185.1 Anaerolineae bacterium | reverse complement strand
GGCTCCAAATTTATCCTTACCCTGCCGGTTTCCAGGGAAAAATAGCATTTTCAGGAGATAGCATGCAGTCAATTGCCACCGATATTTATATTGAAAACCAATTTCCGGGTGCCACCCTTGGTGTGATTAATCTACCCCACGGGCTGATCCAGATTGACGCTCCGCCCTCCCCCGAGGATGGACGCGCCTGGCGTGCTGCCCTGATGAACATGGGGAGTGGTTCTGAACGTCTGCTTATTAACCTCGATGCCCACCCCGACAGGACCTTGGGTGCCCGCGCCATGGACTGTACCATCGTTGCCCAGGAGAAGACCGCCCATGTCTTCCGCACCCGCCCGACCACTTTTAAGGCCCAGGGGGAGGAGACCGGCTCTGATTGGGAAAGTATCCCCGGTCTGGGCAACATCCGCTGGGTTCCACCGGAGATCACCTTCAGCACCCAGATGACCATTAACTGGGGTGAATCACCTGTCGTGCTGGAGCACCATCCCGGTCCCACTGCTGGAGCCGCCTGGGTCATCCTGCCGGATGCCAAAGTGGTTTTTGTCGGTGACGCCGTGATCAAAAACCAGCCTCCCTTCCTGGCTGGAGCGGATCTCCCCGTCTGGCTTGATACCCTTAAACTCCTGCTTTCGTCCGCTTACCGGAACTGGGTGGTGGTCAGCGGTCGCAGCGGAGTCGTGCCGGTCGACGTGATCCGGGCGCAAAAGGATTATCTTGATGGGGTGTTCAATAAACTCGAAAAACTGGCAGGGAAAAAATCTGCACCGGAGGCAGTCGATAATCTCATCCCGCCTCTTTTGCGTCCGTTCAAGATCCCTGGCACTCAACTTCAGAAATATACCCGTCGTCTCCGTTACGGCCTCCACCATTATTACAGCCGGCATTACCGGTCATCGGGCGGCGGAAGCGGCGAGGAGTAGTCATCTTAACCCAAAGGGATGTTCCTCATGGCCGATTCTTTCCAGCCGCTCTTTGAGGTGACCCGGGGACGCATCGTCGAATCCGTTCACTTCGGTGCGGCGGCAGTGGTCGACTCTGGCGGTCGCTTGCTCGCCTGGCTCGGCGATCCAAAAACGATTACCTTCCTGCGCTCGAGCGCCAAGCCCTTCCAGGCACTCCCGTTCATCGAGCGCCACGGCGATCAGGTTTTTCATCTTACATCCAGGGAAGTGGCCATCATCTGTGGATCTCATGATGGTAGTGACGAGCACGTTGAGGTGATTAAAGGTATCCAGGCCAAAGTGGGCGTGCAGGAAAGCGACCTGTTGTGCGGTACCCATCCGCTTTCGAATATGCCCACGGTTGAAGCCATGCGCGCCCGCGGCGAAGCCCTCAGCCCGAACCGTCATAACTGTTCCGGGAAGCACACCGGTATGCTGGCTGCCGCCCGCATGCGCGGACTTCCGATCGCGGATTACGTCAATCCCGAACACCCGGTCCAGAAGGCCATCCTGGATTCCCTGGCAGAGATTTGCAGCCTGCCCGTGGAACAGGTCGAAGTGGGTATTGATGGCTGTTCGGTCCCCAATTTTGCTGTCCCTCTCTATAATGCTGCCCTGGGTTTCGCCCGTTTGTGCGATCCACGCGGTCTTCAAGCTGAACGTGCCGGTGCTTGCCGCCGCATCACCCAGTCAATGATCGCAAACCCCGTCATGGTCGCTGGCTCGGCCCGTTTTGATACGCGCGTGATGGAAGTCTGTTCTGGGCGCATCGTGGCGAAGAGCGGTGCGGAAGGTTATATGATCCTGGGTATCCTGGGCGGTATCTTGGGCGCAGAATCACCCGGCGTCGGTATCGCTTTTAAAATCTCGGACGGCGATCTTCTAATTCGGAAGGCAAATGGAGATTCCTACAACCGCGTCCGCCCCGCCGTGGCCCTCGAAATCCTTCAACAGATGGGTTATATCGGCGAAAAGGAATTGGAAGCTTTATCGGCTGATTTTGGCCCGGTCAAGCCGGTGACCAATTGGCGCAAACTGGTGGTCGGCGTGACCCGTCCCGCCTTCACCTTGCAGAGGACTGCATAACCCGCATGACCCAACTCGAAAAACTTACCCGGCAGGTGCACCAGCGCCTGCTGGATTTTTATGGGCAACCCGTTTGGCGCAATCCCCTGCCGCCAGTGGATGAACTTGTCTCCACCATCCTTTCCCAAAATACCAATGACATGAATCGGGACCGCGCTTTTGAATCCCTCCGTCGTCGTTTTCCTACTTGGGAACAGGTGCGCGATGCCGGTCCCGGTTCAGTTGTTGCCGCCATCCGCCCGGCAGGGTTATCCAACCAGAAAGGGCCACGCATCCAGCAGGTCTTGAAGGATATAACCGTTGAACGCGGATCACTTGATTTGTATTTTCTGAAAGACCTGCCACTCGAAGAAGCGCGAACTTGGTTGATGAAGTTCAAGGGTGTCGGTCCAAAAACTGCCGCCATCGTGCTGCTCTTCTCGCTGGGACGTCCTGCCTTCCCGGTGGATACCCATATTTTTCGTGTAACTGGTCGCATTGGTTTGCTCCCCGAAAAAATGACGGTGGCGCAGGCGCATCCTCACCTGGAGCATCTTTTCCCCCCCCATACTTATTATTCTGCCCATCTGAATATTATTCGCTTGGGGCGCGAGATTTGCGGAGCCCGCCAGCCTGCCTGTCCCCAGTGCCCTCTGCGGACACTTTGCAAATATGCAAACCCGCTTGAAAATCAATCGGTATATAATAAGATAATATAGTTCTGGGAAAGGAGGTGATGGCGATGCTTTATAGCATCCGTGAGAATGGTCAGGGCATGGTCGAGTACGCTTTCCTCTTTTTATTGATCGCTCTAATTGTTATTGCTGTCTTACTCATCTTCGGCCCGACCATCGGTAATGTCTTCAGCAATTTGAATAATAGTCTTTCCTCCTACTGAAACCAATCTCCCGCCTGACGAGCGGGAGGTTGGTTTAATCCCGTAGTAGATCCAGCAGCCCATTCGGGTACACTGGCGCTTTCCCCAGTCCGAACTCGTCCAATCGTTTCCACACCACTTTGAAAGGCTCCCCTAGCTCATTCCCCTGCAGGGATTCTTTTTCATAGAAGAGGGGATCCGTCAGCCGCCCATCGTAGACAAGCACGATCTGGTGGGTGCTTGCCCCCTCGATGTCGTAAATGTTCTCAAGCAGCCCTATGTAGCGCACCTCGATCAGTTCTCCTCCAATTTCCTCCCGCAACTCCCTTTGGACGGCCTCATGCCCGTATTCGCCAAACTGGATTCCCCCACCCAGGGGGCGATAAAACAGGCGACCTCTTTCCCGGTATTCTGCCACCAGGATGCGGTTCCCGTCGCGGCACACGCAAATCGCGATCGGGCGAATGATTTCCTCTTCCATATTTTCCCTCCCATTATTTTAATACTCGGGGGTTTGGGGGTTGGCGCATGTCAATGCGAGACCAGCGTCCTTTGCCGACCGACATTGTCCCGGTGCTTTTGCGGGAAGCAATCTCCTCGCATTAATCAAATACTCGCCTGCATCGACCACGGCCCGGTCCACGTCACCATCACCGACCTCACCTGCCCCCGCAGCGCTTCTTCGCTCTCCACGAAGACCAGCTTATTCGTCGGCGTGCGCCCGCGCCAACGACCCTTTACTTTCTCTTCGAACAGTACCTCCACCTTTTTTCCCAGGTAACCGGCGTTGATTTCGCCGCTGATCTTCTCCTGCAGTTCTTCCAGCTTGCGGAAACGGCGCATCTTTTCTTCCTCTGGCATGTCGTCCTGGAACAACCGCTCCGCGACTGTACCTGGTCGCGTCGAGTAGCGCGCCAAGTGAGCCACGTCCATGCGCAGGTCTTCAAGCAGTTGGTAGGTCTTCATGAACTGCTCCTCGCTCTCCCCGGGAAACCCGACAATGATATCGGTGGCGATCGAACAGCCGGGGATGCGCTGGCGGATTTCAGCCACCTTCCGGCGATAATCAGCCTGGGTGTAACCGCGTCGCATATTCTTCAGGATTTCGTCATCTCCTGCCTGGATTGGGATTTCAATGTGCGGCATCACTTTTGGCAGTTCCGCCATGCTCTTCATCAGGTCTTCGCCAAAATAATTCGGGTGGGAGGTCAGAAATCTGATTCGTTCCAGCCCTTCGATCTCGTTTAACCTCCGTAACAGCGTTGCCAGGTCCGAACCCCCCGGTTGGTCTTTCCCATACCGGTCCACGATCTGCCCAAGCAGGGTTACCTCTTTCACCCCCTGTCCGACAAGCGAAACGGCTTCCGTCTCGATCTCATCAGCAAGGCGTGAGCGTTCCGCCCCTCGCCGGGATGGGATGATGCAGAACGTGCAGGCGTGTGAACAGCCCAGCACCACGGGTAGGTGTACCGAGACGGTTTTGCCGCGTTCGTGATCTGGAAGGAGCGAACTTCCCCTAGGCCACATCGGTCTCTCTGGATATGGCGAAGAGACTCCGTCCATCTCCACAAACCGCTCCTCGGTGTCGCATTTCTCCTGGATTTTTACTTCCCCCCGGGTTAAATACGAGATCAGTGGACCCGGGTCCGAGGGTGGGGAAAAGACATCCACGAATGGATACTTGGCTCGCAGCCTTTCCGGTTCTCGGATGCCCACCAGGCAGCCCATCACGTTCACCACCAACCCTGGATTCTTGCTTTTCAGGGGTCGCAGCGAGCTCAACCGCCCATACGCCTTATCCTCCGCAGACTGGCGCACAACGCAGGTGTTCAATACAATTACATCGGCATCTTCGGCTTTACCGGTAAATTCGTAGCCCAGGTGTTCGAGTGCCGACCCAAGTCGTTGCGAGTCAGCCACGTTCATCTGGCAGCCTTCTGTCCAAACATGGTATTTTTTCATCGGGCGTGAATTATACCAAGTTTGTCTATAATTGGTTTGCTTGGACTTTAGTGCTGTGGGCGGTTCGTGCGAAAAAGGCGAGGTTATATATTTCCGACAATATGATCGCCAAGCGACCATTTATCCGCTTGCCTCGCACCCACTTCACTTTATGGTAAAATCTTCCAACCCGGAGGGATGGCCGAGTGGTTTAAGGCAACTGACTTGAAATCAGTCGTGGCTGTAAGGTCACCGGGGGTTCGAATCCCTCTCCCTCCGCCTTGCCAACTTCCGGGAAATGCACCCGCATCTGGGGAGGTGCCAGAGAGGCCGATTGGGCTCGCCTGCTAAGTGAGTGCTGGGACTTAAAACTCAGCCGCGGGTTCGAATCCCGCCCTCCCCGCCTTTGAAAACCGCGTCCGTTTTGGGCGCGGTTTTCCCATCCCCGCATTCACCCTCCCCAAATACAAAGTAATTATCGAGGGAAGGGGAGGGTACCGGGAACTATATTCATCAAACCATCGTCCTATGTTATGATTTAAACATCGGATTCTGAACGAGGCATCTATGTTAATTAAAATTCCAAAATCTCAACTCAAACCCTGGTCCATTTTCATCTCTCTTGCGGTATCGGGAATGCTTTTGGCAGGCTGCAGCCTCCCGCTTTCCGTCGCTCCCACCCCCACCCCGGGCAACCCCACTCCCATCCCGGCCAGCCCCACCGCCATCATACCCTTGGCCACGCCCACTTCCATCCCACCCACACCCACTCCCCTCCCCACGGTCACTCCCACACCTGTTCCCGGGGTCATAAACTTCACTACCGGGACGACCGCAGCGGTCGAGACGGGCACCGTACAGCCAGGGCAGGTGGTGGCATATACCCTCTCCGCCGGGCAGGACCAGCCCATGATCCTGATCCTGGATTCCCCGCACAATGACGTCACTCTGGGGGTGCTCGAACCGAACGGCAACAAGTTACTAGATCCTGCCAATAAGTGGAACCGCTGGCAGTGGTTGCTGCCCAAGACTGAAATTTATACGATTCAGGTGTTCGGGGGCGCGTCGACAGAAAGTTATACCCTCACCGCCAAGGTTGCCCAACTGGTCAATTTTGATTTGAGCGCCACTTCCACTTCCCTGAATGGCACCACGGCGAATGGTTATTTAGTTTCATACGCCTTTAGCTGCAAGGCCAACCAAACCATGACGGTGAGCCTCAACGTACCCCCCACCACTGCCTACCTCGACGTCTTCGGGATTTCCACCGGCACCCTGTTGAGTGTCACCGCCAAAGCCAACTCCTGGACCGGGGTCCTACCGCAAACACAGGAATATGTGATCGAGGTCGTCCCGGCCAACGGCCAGGTGGTGAATTATTCCCTGACCGTCTCCGTTCATTGATAATCTATTTTTAAAGGGAAGAAACGAAGGGCAACCAAATGGCTGCCCTTTTTCTTTTCCCCTCTTGACATATTAGTACATATGTTCTATTATTGCCATGGCAAGATGATCAATCATCTTCTTTACCGGCTTTTCTTCCGCACCTTAACAACTGCATGACCAGGATCAGCATTTGCGATGGCGGGGGTGTAATTAAATTCACCTCATTTCCCAAGGCTCTTTACCAGTGGGTTGTTTGATTTGTAAAAAGCATAAATTTCTCCCCCGCGCTTTCCTCGAGGCATACGATGTAATGAAGAAGCCCTCGTGTATAAAATGGAATCAGGGATGGG
>JBGOZL010000109.1:0-6616 GCA_041480185.1 Anaerolineae bacterium | reverse complement strand
CTTCGATATGGTTTTCCTCAATGATTGTTTTTACATCATCAATACTGCCCATGTGCGGCAAATGGTCTTCAAGCATGTACCGCGGTTTACCGTTTACATTCACAAATCCCAGCCTGATCGTAACCTATACGACACCGTAATAGTTTTATACGAATGACCAAAAACAGCCCCGGCAATTGAAGCCGGGGCTGTTTTAATTATTCTTGAAGACATCCCAAGCTCCCACCCATGGTTTTCCCAAACGATTTCCAGGTGTAACGGAAATCTTGTTAAGTTTTTGGGCAACCTGGGCAGCCACCTGAGCAATTTCGCTCCAATTATCTGTTCTCAAACCAACCCGCATTTTTTTTGCCAACTGTCCCGTCCAAGCCCAGTCCATTCTAAACTTGTCTGCTTTGACCCAATAATCACGTTTTTCCCATGCTGCCACGGAAATATCTATCGTCCCTTCGATCCTTTCGAGCGCCAACACTATAAAAGCTGCCAGATCGCGAGCTTCTATCCCTGGCTCGGATTGGAGAGCCATTTGGCGAACTGCCAGAACGATGGCCTTGGAGAGGTGGGAACGTTCTTTTCCGGCGCTATCGGGATTAATGATGCGGCTCAATGCATTCTCCCTAAAAAATAACACGAATGCGACGATTATACTGCAGAGGGTTTGGTGACTTCCCGGTTTTTTGCGTTGACCACTCCCTGTAAGCAAAAGATTAACAGTAACACCACCTTTATTGACGCACACCCCCCTTACGCTTATAATCTTCCAGTTCCGGGGAAGTGGCGGAATTGGCAGACGCGCAAGACTTAGGATTTTGTGCCGCAAGGCGTACGGGTTCAAGTCCCGTCTTCCCCACACTTCACCATGAATAAAACATCATATAAACAAGGATCAAGCATTGAAAATCGAAACTCAACCCCGTGAAGATCACCAGGTCACATTAATCGTTGAATTGGAAACTGAGCAAATGGAAGGTGCAAAGCACCGTGCTGCCCGGAAAATCTCTGAACGCAAAGCTATCCCGGGTTTCCGTCCCGGGAAGGCACCTTATGAAGTAGTAGTTCGCAGTTTTGGGGAGAAGGTCATATCCGAAGAGGCAGTAGATTTGCTGCTGGACGAGGTTTATCCCAAGGCATTGGAAGATGCCAAGTTGGATCCAGCCGCACCGGGGTCCCTGGAAAAGATGGAGGACCTGGATAAAAAGCCAAAATTTACATTCACCGTACCGCTTGCCCCGGTAACAAACCTGGGTGATTATCGATCCATCCGCGTCCCTTACGAGTGGAAAGAACCTGGTGAAGAAAAGACGGAAGAAGCAATTGCTGAATTGCAGCGTATGTATGCCAAGACCGAATCGGTTAGCCGCCCAATCGAGAAGGGTGACTTCGTGATGGTCGATGTTAAAGGCGTAAAGACAAAGGCCGCAAAAGGGGAAGCGCCAGCCATTGACCGTCCCGGGCTACCTGTATTTGTCAGCGAAGGTGAGAAAGACGAAGAATTCCCATTTAAGGGGTTTTCGAAAGAGTTGATCGGCCTGAATGCTGATGAGACTAAATCGGCCAGTCACAAATACGAAAAAGATTATAAAGATGCAAATTTACAGGGGCAGACAGTAAAATTTGAAATAAAGGTCAAAATGGTGCGAGGCAGCATCCTGCCAGAATTAAATGATGATTTTGCCAAACAAGTTGGTCCTTTTGAGAATGTACAAGCCATGCAGGAAGCGGTCAAAGCGAACCTGGCTACACAATCCAAAGCCGAATATGATGATGCCTATTTTTCCCAGTTAATCGAGAAAATTAAGGGTTATGCAGAAATTAAATATCCACCGCAAGTGCTAAACCATGAACTGGGGCACGTTATGGATGATTTAAAATCGCGACTAGCAGAGCAAGGGATGGACATGGCGGCATATCTCAAATCCCGAGAAATGGATGAAGCTAAATTTATTGAAGTTGAAGCCCGACCCATCGCATTGAAGCGCCTTGAGCGATCCTTAATAATGGATGAAATTTCCAAGCGTGAAAAAATCGACGTCAGCAAGGAAATGCTCCAGTCCACATTCGAACAGACCTGGGGTGAATATCAAGGAAATGCCAATTTTCAAAAGGCGATGAAAGGTAAAACACAACCACCCAAGCAGGTAATGAATGCCGTAGCGATGGAATCTGCCAACAGGGCATATGTCCAGCAGATATTGAACAGGCTCAAGGATATAGCCACCGGTCAGGCACCGGAGCTACCAGTTTCAGAAATATATCCGATGCCCAAAAAAGCAGACAAAACACCTTCAAAGAAGAGCGGAACTGCTGGTAAGGTAAAAGCGCCAAAGAGCACCAATGCCACTCCGTCGATTGTATCTGCCAGGGCAAAGAAGCTCGTGGAAGGTTCAAAAAAGCCTGCGAGCAAAGCAATTCTTCAGAAAGAGAAAAAACCGGTCCCTAATAAATAGAGCGTTTATCATTCATAGAAATGGAGTAAAAATGGATCCAATTATAAAAAACGTTATCCCGATGGTAATCGAATCATCCGGCCGCGGTGAACGAGCCTACGATATCTATTCATTGCTCTTAAAAGAACGCATCATCTTTGTTGGCACAGCCATCGATGATCAGGTTGCGAACGTCATTGTTGCCCAGCTGCTATTCCTCAGCCGCGAGGACTCGGAAAGAGAAATCCAAATGTATATCAATTCCCCCGGCGGCGTAATATATTCGGGGCTGGCTATCTATGACACCATGCAAATGATTCCCAACCCAATCAGCACCGTAGCTGTCGGTGTGACCGCTTCCTTTGGGACAGTACTGCTTACCGCCGGCACAAAGGGACGCCGCTACGCCCTACCGAATGCCACCATCCACATGCACCAGCCACTAGGCGGGGCACAGGGGCAGGCAACCGACATAGAAATCCAGACCAAGCAAATCCTGCGTCTGAGAACATTGTTGAACGACATCATGGCCAAACACACCGGCAAGCCAGTGGATGTCATCCAAAAAGATACCGAACGCGATTTCTACCTGGATGCCACCCAAGCAGTTGAGTATGGGCTGGTGGACCAAGTGCTCGAAATCCCAACCAAGAAATGATATATAGGGGCAGACAGGAGTCTGCCCCTATTATTTTCCCAAATGCTTCCTCCAACCATAAAGTCCCTGATACTCGACATGGATGGCGTTCTGTGGAAAACCGATACGCCAATCGGTAACCTCACCGCGATCTTTAACCTCATCCATGTCAGAGGGCTTAAAGTAGCATTTGCCACTAACAACGGGACACTTACCCCAGATATGTACATTGAACGACTAGCAAGGTTTGGGATAACTGTAGAGCCATGGCAGGTAGTGACATCGTCTTTAGTTGCTGCACAACTTCTGAGCCAATCCCTGCCGGCAGGGAGTCCGATCTTCGTAATTGGGGAGGAAGGTTTATTGGTTGCTTTGCGTGACAAAAATTTTGTGCCCCTATCCGTGGAAGAAGCTAAAAATGCACAAGCAGTGGTTATGGGGGTTGACCGAGGGATAAACTACGTAAAAATGAGTGAGGCCGCATTGTTGGTACGCAGCGGCGTGCCTTTTATCGTGACAAACCCTGATAAGACATTTCCGACACCACGGGGGGAAATTCCCGGTGCCGGCTCGTGGGCTTCCGTTATAATTACAGCTACAGGCATAACTCCGCTTTATGCAGGAAAACCTGCTCCCGCTTTATTCGAATTGGCTCGTGAAAGGCTGGGCACCACCAAGGAAGAAACACTAATTGTTGGAGACCGTCTCGAGACTGATATTGCTGGGGGCCAAGTTGATGGATGCCCAGTGGCTTTGGTTTTAAGTGGAGTAAGCACCAAGGAACAGGGAGAGGCGTGGAGACCAGTCGTAGATATTGTTGCACAAGATCTATACACGCTAATCAAATAGGGGAACACGTAATTTTGGTGTTACCATCCACCTAAGATCAGGCTCTCGAGGTTGCCCCACAAGCCGGACAGTTGGCCAACCACTCTATGAAAGTTGAATTGAAATAATTCGTTTTGACACCACTCCTAGTCATTGCACTGCCACAATTCTGGCAGTGTATTTTTAATGGTGTGATAGAATTTAATCGATGAGCAAATCATTGATTTTTGAATATAGCCTTCCTGAGCTTACCTCCCTTCTATCACAATGGGGTGAACCAGCCTATCGCGCCAGGCAAATCTGGGATGGGCTTTATTGTAATTTTTGGTATACACCCAATGAATTCACAACGCTCCCTGTAGGTTTGCGCCAAAAATTGGTAGATATTTTTGTTATTTATCCAATGGTTCCCAATATGACCCTCGTTTCTTCGGATGGCGAGACCGTCAAAACGCAATTCAAGCTACTAGATGGGAAGGCTATTGAGACCGTTTTAATGAAATATGATCCCAGGGCTGGAATCAGGGAAGGTCTTAGCTCAGGGAAAGGGCAAGGCCGCAGAACGATTTGCATTTCCACGCAGGCGGGCTGCGCCATGGGTTGTGTATTTTGCGCAACAGGACAGATGGGATTCAAGCGTCAACTTTCCACGGGGGAAATTGTCGCCCAGGTGATGTACTACGCACGCCTGTTGCACGATCAAGGTGAGGTAGTTACAAATGTTGTGGTAATGGGGATGGGTGAACCATTTCATAATTACGACCATACCATGTCTGCCATTGACCGGTTGAACGACCCGGATGGGTTCAATTTTGGGGCACGGCGCTTCACCATCTCTTCAGTGGGTTTGATCCCAGCCATACGTCGGTTTACTGCCGAAAAACGGCAAGTCAACCTGGCAATCTCCCTCCACGCTGCAAACGATGACATGCGATCTTCCATGCTACCGGTCAATAAGCGCTACCCGCTGGATGAGGTGCTAGAATGCTGCCGGGATTATATTGTTGCAACCGGACGGCGGATTACATTCGAATGGGCTTTGATAAACGGAATAAATGATACTCCAGAGCAAGCGCATCTGCTTGCAAGTAAACTAAAGGGAATGCTTTGCCACGTAAATGCCATCCCTCTTAACCCGACAGAAGGCTATTCCGGTAAGGTCACAACACGAAATCGTGCGAATGCATTTAAAGAAATATTAACCAGGTCTGGAATTCCTTGTACGATCCGATTAAGACGAGGAATTGATATTGCGGCCGGATGCGGGCAACTTGCAAGTAAGGGCTAGAAAGCACCAGAAAATACTGAAATAATAAATATTTGAATAGCTATGCGCATCTAACAAGAAATGTAATATAGGCAAATTAGCATGGATACTTCCACTAGTAAACGCTCCTGGCTTGATCGTCCTATCTTTCCCTCGGTTCCGTTTTTCACCGGAGAAATGTTCATTTTCGCCATCATCATTATTCTGATGATCTTCAGCCGGCTTTATAATCTGGGGATTCGGGTGATGAGCCACGACGAAAGCCTGCACGTTTATTTCTCCTGGCTATATTCGATCGGCCAAGGTTATCAGCATACTCCAACAACACATGGCCCCCTGCAATTCCACATATTAGCACTGATCTACACCTTGCTCGGAGATAGTGATTTCACAGCGCGCCTGCCATATGCTCTCGCCAGCATTTTAACAGTGGTCATCCTTTGGAATTGGAGACGATACCTGGGACGCGCCGGAATGCTTATTGCTGCCGGATTGATGCTCATCTCACCATTTATGCTTTATTACGGGCGATATGCCCGTAATGAAACCTACGTGGCTTTGCTGGGAGTCTTAACGCTCTACGCGATCTTACGATATTTAGAAGCAGGAAAAAAACGCCACTTATTTCTTCTGACGATCACGACTGCACTGCACTTCACAGTCAAAGAAACTGCATTTATATACTGCGCACAGGCATTACTCTTTTTGGCTTTCTACCTGATCCTGTGCGCTACACACTCCCCCTGGCAGAATAAAAAGGTATTTAATAGCTTTTTCTTCACTCTATTAGCCGGAGTGCTGCTGGTCGGCCTGGCTTTTGGGTATTCAATTTTCACTCATACCCAAGTTGTGACAGACGCCAGCCAAACTTCCGCGCCCCTCGCACCTGGAAGCGCCTCGACGCTACTTCAACCCACTTCCCCTCTTTCCCTGGTCGCAGCTTTACTTTTATTTGCAGTTTTATGCTTTTTTGTTGCGGCGGTACTCCTGATTATTGGTTATGGATGGAAAAACCTGCGGATTGAGCGTTCCTTTGACATGCTCATCCTCATTGGAACATTCGTCCTGCCGCAATTATCCCCACTTCCAGTGAAGGCATTGGGGTGGAATCCGCTCGATTATGCTTTTACTTGGCCAGGTTGGAATTGGACAGCTCTTTGGGCTCAAGGCCCGGTCAAGACTGCTTCCATCCTGCTGGTGCTTACCATTATCGCAATCGTCATAGGACTGCTGTGGGATTGGAAACGATGGCTGGTCAATGCCGCTATCTTTTGGGGCATTTACATATTTTTCTACACCAGCATTTTCAGCAATTGGCCCGGACTGGCAACTGGATTAGTTGGCTCATTGGGCTATTGGCTGGCACAACAGGGTGTCCAACGCGGCGGACAGCCCTGGTATTACTACATCCTGCTCCAAATTCCAATTTATGAGTTTTTACCTGCCCTGGGTCTCGTT
>JBGOZL010000108.1:0-6626 GCA_041480185.1 Anaerolineae bacterium | reverse complement strand
CGGATTTTACGGGACGACCCGGCACAGGTATATGCGGGTATGGATTTTGATACCCGCAACAATTACCGCAGTGTCATCGAGGAACTGGCGCGCCATTCAGCCTGCAGCGAAGAGGAAGTAGCCCTCGCAGCTGTTGAATTCACCCGACGCGAATGCGTTCCCGGTTCCAGCGCGGGAGATCCAATCCGAGCACAGGAAAAGGCAGTCCTGATACCAGAACGGGACGAAGCAGTCCCGGTCCCCGCAGAGGAGACAAAAAACAATCCAAATAACAAAATTCCGGGACGGAAGGGGCACGTTGGATATTTCCTGGTGGATGAGGGCCGTACGACTCTAGAAAAAAACCTGCGCTGCCGGCCAGAATTTAGCGTGCGCTTACAGCGTGCGCTGCTGTCATTCCCAACTGCGACCTACCTGGGGAGTATCGCCATCCTTTGCTTGTTGTTTGTTTTGGGGCTGCTCACCTACGCAGCGCTTTCGGACGGATCGCCTGCTCAACTCATCATCACCGGTGTGCTCGGGTTCGGATTGGCTTTGGAGAGTGCCGTCACATTCGTGCACTGGATTGTGACCCACAGCGTCAAACCCCACAGCCTGCCACGCATGGATTTCTCAGATGGCATCCCGCCGGGCAACCGCACAATGGTGGTAATTCCCACCTTGCTGGAAAGTGAGGGTGAGCTCGGCCATCTCCTGCAAGAGTTGGAACTCTATTATTTATCCAATCCAGACCCGCAACTGACCTTTGCCCTGTTGACTGATTTTGGCGATGCTCCCGCACAGCACATGCCGGAAGATGAACCGCTGCTGGCGCTGGCAAGTGGCGGCATCGAAAACCTCAATAAAAAGTACAACCAGGCATGCCCCTTTTATCTATTCCACCGATCGCGCGAGTGGAATCCCTCTGAAGGGGTGTGGATGGGCTGGGAGCGCAAGCGCGGCAAACTGGCGGATTTTAATCACCTGCTGTTAAACCAGGGTTTAACATCTTACACAACCCAGGTTGGGGATGCGAGTATTTTTCGGAGTAGTCCTGGTCCAGCAGGAGATACGGGACCTGTCATTAAATATGTCATCACGCTGGATGCGGATACTTCCCTGCCGCAGGGCAGCGCCAACCGGCTGGTTGCCACCCTGGCACATCCGCTGAACCATGCCGAGTTTGCCGCGGACGGGCGCTCGGTCGTTGCCGGTTACACCGTCCTGCAACCGCGCGTGGCGATCAAACCCACCAGCGCGAACCGTTCGCTCTTTTCGCAAATTTTTAGCGGGAACGCCGGCTTTGATCTGTACTCCTTTGCCGTGTCGGACGTATACCAGGATCTATTTGGCGAGGGCAGTTACGTTGGCAAAGGGATCTACAATGTTGCCGCTTTCGAGCGCAGTCTGGAAGGCCAGATCCGTGAGAATACCCTGCTCAGCCACGACCTGTTCGAAGGGATTTATGGACGCGCGGCGCTGGTCACAGACATCGTCCTGTATGAGGAATATCCCTCCCGCTACCCCGTCTATGCCCGCCGACTGCGCCGGTGGATCCGCGGCGATTGGCAGTTACTGCCCTGGTTATTCCCCACCGTCCACACCGAAAACGGGATGGCTCCCAACCGGTTGACCACCATCAACAAATGGAAAATATTCGACAACCTGCGGCGCAGCCTTCTGCCGCCCATGTTGCTGGCGCTGCTAGCAGCGGGCTGGTTGTTCCTGCCCGGCGCGCCCTGGGTCTGGACTCTATTGGCACTGTTGCCTTCCTTCCTGCCCGTTGCGGTGCAGACTGTTCAACAAGGGAGGCACAATTTTGGGCGGCTGAACCTTAAACAGGTTTTCGAACCAACGCGGTTCCCGTTTATCCGCTGGACACTAACCGTTCTTTTTCTACCATACGAAGCGCTGCTTATGCTGGGTGCAATCAGCACGACGCTGATCCGCCTGTTGATCGAGCGAAGAAACCTTCTGCAATGGACAACGGCGGCAAATGCGGCGCGCTCGCTGGGATTGAACGCACTTTATGAAACCTGGTGGGAAATGGCGGGGTCTTTGATCTTAACCATCCTGGTGGGGGTTACCATTACCATTTCCAATCCTGGCGCTTTATGGGTGGCATTCCCCCTGCTGGTTACCTGGCTGATCGCTCCCCAAATTGCCGTCGTGATCAGCCGGCCTATTACTCACTTCCCCCCGCTGCTCCCGGAGGCTCAGCGCAGACAGGTCCTCCGCCTGGCGCGGCGCACCTGGGCATTTTTTGAGCGGTTTGTAGATCCCGATGACCACTGGCTGCCACCCGATCATTTTCAAGAGTCGCCGCGCGGCAATGTGGTCCACTACACGACGCCAACCAATATTGGCCTATACCTGGTATCTGCATTATCTGCATACGATTTGGGTTATCTGGGCCTATCCGAACTGGCAGGCCGTTTACGCGAAACCTTTGAGAGCCTGGACAAGCTGGAACATTACCGCGGACACCTGCTGAACTGGTACGACTCGCAGACGCTAGCAGCGCTCCCGCCCCACTACATCTCCACGGTGGATAGCGGCAACCTGGCAGCCAGCCTGATCACGCTCAAACAGGGATGCCTGGCAATGATGGATGCGCCCATTCTGGGCGAAAAGCAGTGGCAGGGTTTGCTTGCCATCCTGGATATCCTGGCAGAAGCGCTGCAAGCGCTGGAAAAAAACAACCCGGATGCCTCTGTTGAATCATTTGAAGTCGAATTGACCAGTATTTACGAGCGCCTCAGCAAAATCCAGAGCCAACCCGCTGAATGGACGAATACACTTGGCTGGCTCTCAGGTGAAGGGTGGGAACGAGTCTCGCATCGTTTGATGGATCTGCTCGAAAGCCATCCCAATCTACAGGCCGAATCCCTGTCAGAACTCCAACTCTATCTCAATCTAATGCACCACCAACTGAAAGACATGCAGCGCAGTTTGGATTTGTTCGCTCCCTGGCTAAGCTGCCTGGGTGGCGCGCCTGAGTCCCGTATGCAACCAGGGACTACTCCGCTTTTTATGCAAACACCCGCCTGGGAGGAGTTTCGCAACAACCTACCCAATGAATTGCCCTCGCTTGGACAGGCAGCAGAGGTTTATGACCACATCCTGGCAGAATTGAAACCCTTCCAGGAAAAACTGAAGGATGGGGTGATCGCGGCTCCGGCACAGGATGAGGTGATCCCCGCTCCGCCAGGAGATGAAGCCGCTCAAGCATGGTGTCGAAAATTGAAGCTTGATTTATTGTCGGCACGCACGGCAGTAACGTGCCTATTGACAAGTTTTCAAGGCATTGCAGAGCAGGCGAATGCCGCGGTAACCGGTATGGATTTCCGCTTTTTATTCGATGAGCAGCGCCAGGTGTTCCACATCGGCTATAACGCCAGCTCCGAACAGCTCGACCCGAGTTATTATGATCTGCTGGCTTCCGAAGCCCGGGTTGCCAGCCTGATAGCGATCGCCAAAGGGGATGTGCCGCAGAGTCACTGGCTTCATCTGGGGCGACCGGTGACGATAGTGAACGGCAAACAGGTCATGCTCTCCTGGAGCGGCACCATGTTTGAATATCTCATGCCAGCCCTATTTACCAAAAACTATGCCGGTACGTTCCTCTCGGATAGCTGTTACGCGGCGCTCGAAGCGCAGATTTGTTACCGGCAGGAGAAGCAAGTACCCTGGGGTATTTCAGAATCAGGCTACTATGCCTTCGATGTAAACCTGAATTATCAGTACCGGGCTTTTGGAGTGCCTGACCTAGGCTACAAACGCGATCTTCCCGGTGAATTGGTCGTAGCTCCGTATGCGTCCCTGTTGGGGCTTTCGCTGCAACCGCGGGCCGTGTTGGAAAACATGACAAACCTGGAGCAATTGAATATGCTTGGGCGGTACGGCTTTTATGAAGCGATCGATTTCACCAAAACGCGCCTGCCAGCCGGCGAAGTATATGCCACCGTGCAATCCTACATGGCACACCACCAGGGCATGATCTTGTTGGCGGCATGTAACTATCTGTCAGATGATGTGATGGTGGAGCGTTTCCACTCCGACGAGCGCGTTCAGAGCGTGGAACTTCTGCTCCAGGAAAAGATCCCGCAAAATCCACCCCTTGAATATCCCCATCTCGATGAACCATTGGAACTCCTCGAGGGAGTCCACCCGGTGGAAAGCGCCCCTTGGAGCGTGCCGGTGGACAGCCCCATTCCGCAGGCGCACGTCCTTTCCCAGGGCGGCACCACCGTACTGATCACCAACGCCGGGAGTGGATACAGCCAGTGGCGCGATCTTGCGCTGACGCGCTGGCAATCGGACACCACCCTGGACTCATGGGGCACGTGGATTTATGTACAAGACCTCGAGAGCGGAGCACTCTGGTCAGCAACCTGCCAGCCCATCGGATGGACACCGGAGCAGGGAGCACCCCTAGAATTAGCACAGGACCAGGAGGTATTGTTTTATCCGTACAAGGTGGAGTTACCGCATTCGGAGCATGGCATTTCCCTACGCACCGGTGTCACCGTCAGCCCGGATGGCGTTGAAATACGACGGGTTAACATCCTGAACGACAGCGACCAGCCCCGGCTGCTGAAACTGACCAGTTACGGAGAAGTGGTACTAGCGGAGCAAGCTACAGACCGGCGGCATCCGGCATTCAACAAACTATTTATCGAGAGTGAATATCTCCCCCACGAAAACGCGCTCCTGTTCGAGCGCCGCCCGCGCTCTTCAGACGAAAAACCGGTGGTCCTGATCCATGCACTGGTCATCGAAGCCGGGCGCAAAATGACCGGCGAGCACGAGAGCGATCGCGCTCAATTCCTTGGCAGGGGACGGACAACACGCAATCCTCTGGCGCTCGAGGATGTCAACCGTCCGCTTTCAGGGTCCACAGATGGGACGCTGGACCCAATCTTTTCACTGGCACAGGAAATTGACCTGAAGCCGCATGCGAAAACCAGGGTCAGCTTCCTTACCCTGGCGGGCACTTCACGGGCCGAAGCGTTGGAAAAGCTGTCTCACTATCGGACCGGGCAGGATATCTTCCGCGCTTTCGATGATGCGCGTGCCCGCAGCGAAGGTGAACTGCTCGACATGGGGCTAAACGCCTCCGCGGTCGAAAATACCCAGCGGATATTATCAGCCCTGCTTTATTCAACCGGGACATTGCGCCCCGCGCCGCACCTGCTGGCACAAAACGAGAATGGGCAGCCCGGTTTGTGGGCGTTCGGGATCTCAGGCGACTACCCGATTTTGCTGTTGCGAATCCGTGACGGTGAATCATCCTTGCTGCCTGAAGCCTTGCAAGCCTACATTTACTGGCGCGCCCACCACATGACAGTCAACCTGGTCATCCTTAACGATCAAGATACAGGTTACACACTGGACCTGCACAACGCCATTTTGCGCCAGATCCGGCGGCTTGGTGCTGAGGCCTCGCTGAACCAGCGGGATGGAATTTTCGTGCTGCGCGCAGACCAACTTCAGCCTGCCGAGAAGATCCTGCTTCAAACGGTGGCGGGAGTTGTTTTGGATGAAGCGGGCGGGAACCTGGCCGACCACGCAGCGCGATTAAACGAGAAGCCGACCCGCCTGCCGGAGTTCACTGCCTTCCTTTCCCCAGCGATTGACCACGAACCGACACCGCCGCTTACCATCCCGAGCGATTTGTCGATGGACAACGGCCTTGGCGGATTCAACCGAGATGGCAGGGAATACGTCATCCATTTGCAGCCTGGTCAGCATACACCTCATCCATGGGTCAACGTCGTCGCCAACCCGGAATTTGGTTTCCTGGTATCAGAAGCGGGTTCCGGCTGCACCTGGGCAGGGAACAGCGGCGAAAATCGTTTGACTCCCTGGTGCAACGATCCAGTCACCGACACGCCGGGTGAAGCGCTCTACCTGAGGGATGAGGAAACCGGGCTGGTCTGGAGCCCCACGCCCATGCCTGCCGGGGCGGATACAATGCATATTATTCGCCACGGTGCAGGCTATTCGAGGTTTGAAAGCCAGAGCCACGGGTTGACCCAGAACCTGCGCCTGTTCGCCGCGCCTGATGCGCCGGTAAAAATTGCGCATTTGCGCCTCCAAAATCTATGGGAGCGCCCGCGCCGAATCACGGTCACCTATTACGCTGAATGGGTGCTCGGCACAACGCGTGACACGCAGCAAACTCATATCATGCCGGAGTTCGACCCGGATCGAAATGCCTTGCTAGCCCGCAATCGCTACAACAGCGAGTTCGGCGAGCGGGTGGCATTCCTGGCTGCCAATAAAAAACCGCATGGCGTGACCACTGACCGGACCGAGTTTTTGGGACGCCTGGGCAGCCTGCGCAACCCGGCAGCGCTCGGGCGGATCGGCCTGGCAAGCGCAGTCAATGCCGGGCTGGACCCGTGCGCTGCAATCCAACTGCACGTTGACCTGGCACCCGGCGCGGTGGAGGAAGTCTTTTTCCTGATCGGTGAAGGGGCAAACCGGGCAGAAAGCCTGGCGCTGATCGAAAAGGTCCAGGCACCAGATCACATTGAATCCATTTGGCAGGCTGTCCAGAGTCAGTGGGACGACATCCTAAACGCAATCACGGTTGAAACGCCCGACCCCGGCATGGATTTGATGCTCAATCGCTGGCTGCT
>JBGOZL010000107.1:0-6630 GCA_041480185.1 Anaerolineae bacterium | reverse complement strand
AATAAAATAGGTTCTCTGGAAATCGATGATGCAATTCCCGGAGAACTATGGAATTCATCCAATATCGTTATGGTAAACTTAACCAGTCGATAATCCTCATCACTACTTGTGAAATGGATGGTTATATGGTTTCAATTGATAATGCAAAAGTAACAGCTTCCACGTTTATTAAAATTGAAGATCAAGAAACCAGGATTGAAAAACTTCAACTAAAAACAGGGCAGGATAAAATCCGTCTATCAGCATGGAAGGGAGATAAAGATATTTCCCATTCGATCATTCTGTCTGAAGAGGAGCTGCTTGATTTATTACATCAAGCCATCCACTCAGGAGTTTTGCCTCGCAATTTTATCGGGAAATTACGAGAGAAAATTGAAATTTAGATTCCATCATATTGTTACAGACTAGTTCTCTGCTTCGTTCTATTCGCTACCTGTCTGCTCGAAAACATAGATGAGCGATTTTTATGGTCTCCCCACGGCTGTTTTGGAAAACAAGCACGTCCGGCTGGAATATCTGATTTCGTGCGGTCCGCGCATAGTAAGGTTTTCCGACAGAGATGGGACGAATTTATTCGCAGAACTGCCGGAATTAAATGTCCAAACATCTCTCGGACAATTTAGCTTTTATGGCGGACACCGGCTGTGGTGCTCGCCGGAAATAATGCCCGATACATATTTCCCGGATGACGAGGGGTTGATCGTTGAAAATTTGGAGAATGGTGTAAGGCTCATCCAACACGCTCAGACTGGGATAACAAAGAGTATGGAAGCACGATTATCCCCGGATCTTGCGTTGGTTAACCTCATCCATCGGATATACAATAATGGAAGTTTGCCAGTAAACCTCTCTCCGTGGGCAATAACAATGCTCCGGTTGGGTGGGACAGCCATCCTCCCCCAGCCGGTTGGAAATGTCGACCCTCATGGTTTGCTCATCAATCGCAAAATGGCCTTCTGGCCCTACACGCGAATCAACGACCCGCGTCTAATCCTGCGTGACGATTTTATCCTCCTTCGCGCAAGGCCGGATTTACCCCCGACGAAAATTGGGTACTACAACCCGCTTGGGTGGATGGCTTACTGGTTGGATGACCACCTATTTCGCAAGACATTTGAAGTCCATCCTGGAGAGAACTATCCTGATGGTGGCTGCAATGCAGAAGTTTTTTGCGGTGACAAGTTTGTGGAACTGGAGAGTTTAGGCACTTTAAAATTATTGGAACCCGGATCAAGTGCAAGCTTGATCGAAACGTGGGAATTACTTGATACCCAGAACGTCCAATTCATCCCCCAGGAGATTCGTGAAAAAATTACCTTTATAAATAAATAGCGATGCAACAGAAAGGCGCAGAATTCGTGGACGCAAATAAATAATTGGGAGATAGAATTGTTCTTAGAACCCTGTATTTGGCTTTTTTGTCTTCAAAATGCAAGGAGAAGTATAATTGTCGCAGTTTATTAATATGTTAAAAGAGGAAACCACATGCGTCCAGACTGGGATTCTTATTTTTTGAAGATTGCATATGCTGTATCGGAGCGAAGTACATGTGATCGCGCTTTTGTGGGCTGTGTGTTGGTGCTTGATAAGCGTATCCTGACCACTGGATTTAATGGTTCACCTGTCGGGCAACCGCATTGTGATGAAGAAGGTCATTTAATGGTAGACGGTCATTGTATTCGCACCATCCATGCTGAGACGAACGCTATTATCCAGGGTGCGTTGCATGGGGTCTCAACCAAGGGCGCCACCTGTTATGTCACTCATCTTCCCTGCATTAATTGCACCAAGGCATTGATCAATGCTGGAATTACCCGCTTGGTCTATAGTGTCGCTTACCGGACGGACGAATATGCGATGAATTTTCTTAAGGCAGCGAACATAGAGGTCCATCAGTCGACTTTTTCTCCTGCTAACCAACCCAAAGAGTAACTACATATAACCGGCATCATTCCCGGGGGATCATTTATTCTTAATATATTCCTAAAATTTATTTGGTTATTGATCGCAGTCATATAAAATTATCAGGTCCCCCGGTTTATAATGAGAGTTCAAGCCACATTTTCAGAGGTTCATTTCAATAGATTTAATTTCCAAACTTGCTGCCGGGTTGTTCAGCGTCCCATAGGCGAGGCGACCCTCAGGATTCCAGGCTGCAAATTGGTTATCGATCCAAATAACCAGTCCAAGGGGAGGATGAGGTGTAACAATTGTATTCAGGATGGATTTTCCGTCAATATTAAATATCACGCTTTCGCGTAGCCATTCAATCGAATATTTATGATATTCGGTGACATCCACCAATATATCAGCAGCGTCCTGCAACACAGTTTTACCTGCCAATCTTCGGAAAAGACGGGAAATTGGCCTTATAAAGAGCAAGGGCAATGCAAGCAGCGCTGGGGCAAGAACCAGGGA
This sequence comes from Anaerolineae bacterium, assembly GCA_041480185.1. Classification (GTDB taxonomy): domain Bacteria; phylum Chloroflexota; class Anaerolineae; order Anaerolineales; family Villigracilaceae; genus UBA877. Next base: position 4,212 of record JBGOZL010000107.1, on the reverse strand, counting down.
AGGAATGCGTGGCGAGTTGACGGTCCCTCCAAAAAAACCGCGGGCAGGGATTCCATCTCGAAAAGATAACCAGTTTTGAGGGGAGGCATGAAAAAACCAGGCAGCATTGGGCAGGACCGGAAAGCGTCCTTCTGTATGGCCGAACCCTAACGAAAACCCGAATGGATCATTCCACAGTCCAAACCCCCATGTGCCTGGAAGATCCTGGGCTGAGACTTTTGCTTGCAGGCTTAATGTCCAGGGAGGAGCATGATGGAAACGCCTGCGGGATAATATAACGTAGTCATCGAGCTGGGCCATTCGATAAGTACCACCCCCTCCAGCAGGGATGTCCAATTGCCAGCCAACCCCTGTCCGGATTGCAGATGCGCCGTTGGTGCAGCGTGGTTTAAGCACATTTTCCATCCCATTTATTATACGAGTATAATAGCCATCACGGAGAATTTTATGGAGATTACATGGTATGGGCATTCCTGTTTTCGACTGACAGAGCGAGGCATGGCGACGGTCGTCACTGACCCTTTCGACGCGGAAACAGTTGGGTACGAACCTATTAAACTAAAAGCCGACGTTGTAACTTCCAGCCATGATGCGCCGGGACATAACTGCCTGAGCACAGTGAAGGGTTACAGTCACGCCATTACAGGCCCGGGTGAATTTGAAATTGGCGGTGTCTTTATTACCGGCGTGCAAACGGATCTTTCCAACAAGAAATCAGCCACAGATAAACCTCGCAACACATTGTATGTATTCGATTATATGGGCATCACAGTGGCACATCTGGGTGATCTCCGTTCTGTGCCAACTCAGACCGAAATTGAAGCATTGGGGACGGTTCATGTGGCGCTCGTTCCGGTGGGTGGTGGAACCGGACTGAATGCTGCCAAAGCCGCGGAAGTGGTCAGTTTGCTCGAGCCAAATGTCGTCATCCCCATGCACTTCTATTCCCCGGAGGCACTAGTTCACCTCGATAAATTGGATAAGTTTATGAAGGAAATGGGTTTGCATGAAGCAGAGACGATGCCCACACTTAAAGTTTCCAAATCATCCCTCCCGGACGAAACGAAAGTGATCGTGCTGGATTACCAGAGGGAGTAGCATTGTGGTGATTCCCTGGTTTGAAATAAATAGTGTCAGGGTATTGGGAAAATATTTAGCACCTCATTATTATTTTTCCCGTTCGATTTGGCTGCTTTGCCCTGGTTACATGGACAAGGAGCAGTAGGAATGGCTGTTAAACTCATCATGACCTGGGATATTGCCCCTGACCACGAACAGGATTATTTTGAGTTCGTGATCAATGAATTTGTTCCTGGAGTCCAGAGACTGGGACTCCAGCCTGCGGAAGCCTGGGCGACCGTCTTTGGAGAATATCCACAAATTCAAGTTAGCATATTGGCTGAAGGTTTGCCGGATGTACAAAGAGCAATGAATTCGGATAGTTGGGCTCAATTACAGGATAAACTTTTTGCTCTGGTCCAGAATTTTTCGTATAAGGTCATCCCGGCACGTACCGGATTCCAATTTTAATACCCAGCCACCACATCGTATCCGAGAGGTAATGTGCACGAAGGAACATGAATAAAGGTTTTTCCCCTTTGTTCCTTCGTATTTTTTATTTATGAACCAATTTTCCAAAAAAATTCTCGCTTGGTATTCCCAACATGGCAGAGTCCTTCCCTGGCGCGGTCACCCTGATCCCTATGCGATTTGGGTTTCAGAGATTATGCTTCAACAAACTCGCGTCGAGACGGTTATTCCTTACTTCGAGCGTTGGATGGACCGGTTTCCGGGTATTAGAGAATTAGCAGCGGCATCCGAGCAGGAAGTGTTATCCCAATGGGAAGGACTTGGATATTACAGTCGGGCGCGCAACCTGTATAAAGCAGCCAGGATTGTTGTTGAAAAGTATGGCGGTGAACTGCCCCGTAATTTGACTGAGTTGCGTAAAATCCCGGGAATCGGACGATACACGGTGGGGGCAATTGCGTCGATGGCTTTTGGATTGGATGTAGCCACACTGGATGGCAATTTGCGGCGAGTTTTTTCCCGTTTCTTTAATGTCAATGAGCCTGCTGACTCCCCGACAGGGGAAAAAATCATGTGGGGGCTGGCGGAAAAACACCTACCCAAGGGTCGTGCCGGGGATTACAACCAGGCGCTGATGGACTTGGGTGCCACGCTTTGCCTGCCGCATAATCCTGCTTGCCCACTCTGTCCGCTCAAGGGAATATGCACAGCGCGTAAGCTCGGTCTCCAAGAACAACGTCCGTTACTAAAACCCAAAGTAAAAGTGCCTCATTATATTGTCACAGCAACGGTCATTATTCGAAAAGGTAAAATTCTCTTGGCGAAACGTCCTTCGAAAGGTTTGCTGGGTGGAATGTGGGAGTTCCCCGGAGGAAAAGTTGAGAAAGGCGAAAGCCTGAAATCCTGTCTCGCCCGGGAAATCAGGGAAGAACTCGGTGTAGAAATTCGTATAGGCGAAGAAATAGGTATCTACAAGCACGCCTATACCCACTTTAGGATTACGTTGCATGCCTTTGCGACTGAATTGACGGATGGCGAACCAAGAGCGGGTGAAGTTGCCGGGTTGGTTTGGGTCCTACCCAATGAGCTGGGTGACTATCCAATGGGAAAAGTAGACCGGCAGATTGCCCTGCAAATCCAAAAAGCGTTATGATTTGATCGAGGTTTTTGTGCGATTGCCCTTGAAACGATTATGAATAGTGATGAGTTCCGGATTGCCCGTAAGCATATGGTGGAAGAGCAAATTGCTGCCCGTGGGGTGCTGGATCCACACTTGCTTGCTGTAATGGAATCAGTCCCGCGTCATCTTTTCATTCCACCTGACGATCTGGCCTGGGCGTACGCAGATGGGCCCTTGCCAATCGGTTATGGACAGACAATTTCGCAACCTTATATTGTCGCCTTGATGACAGAATTATTGCTCGTTGAAACCACTCACCGGGTTTTAGAAGTGGGTACAGGTTCCGGGTATCAGGCGGCAATCCTTGGACAAATGGCAGCGGAGGTCCACACAGTAGAAGTGATCCCTGAACTGGCTAAGCAAGCTGCCCGGATATTAGCTTATCTGGGCTATGGCAACGTCCATGTCCACTCCGGGGATGGATCTCTTGGCTGGCCCGAAAACGCTCCATTTAATGGGATTTTGGTAGCTGCCGCAGCCCCATCTGCACCACTGCCGTTACTTGACCAGTTGGTTGATGGAGGCCGGCTTATCATTCCGGTGGGAAGCCGAGGTTTCCAGCACCTGGAGGTTTGGGTACGAATGGGTAAGGATTTTAACTGTAAAAATAACTTGGCGGTCGCATTTGTTCCACTACGGGGGGTTCACGGATGGAAGTAGGCCGGGATTTATTGGTTCCCAACTGCACTTTTAGAATAATTTAAAGAATTCGGATATTACCGGACCTCGAGCTCTTGTCACTCTTCCCCTGCCAGTAATTTTAGCCGTTCCCAGGGCTTCAAGTTCTCATCATCCGCCAGGATGGATTTCAATTCATACATTTCGTCACGTAAAGCAGCAGCACGCTCGAATTCCAGGTTCTTGGCGGCTTCCTTCATTTGCTTTTCCATTTCAGCGATCACCTTCTGAAGCTCGGAGCGCGAGGTAACATCCTTGTGTTTCCCGGTCTTATACTCGCCTTTCATTTCAGAGATTGCCTGGGGTGACATTTGATCGGTCAGGTCACGGATGGCTTTGTGGATGCTGGCTGGAACAATCCCATGTTCTTTATTAAAATTGACTTGCTTGGTTCGTCTGCGGCTGGTTTCATCAATCGCCCGCTTCATCGAATCAGTGATTCTATCGGCATACATGATCACCCTTCCATCGATGTGGCGAGCCGCACGCCCAGTCGTTTGTATGAGGGCGGTGTCGGAGCGCAGGAAGCCTTCTTTATCCGCATCCAGGATTGCCACAAGAGAAACTTCCGGCAGGTCGAGACCCTCCCGCAAAAGGTTGATCCCTACAACAACATCAAATACACCCAGGCGCAGATCCCTTAAAATCCCAATCCGTTCCAGGGTTTCAACTTCCGAATGCAGGTAATGGACCTTGATCCCGAGCTCCATCAGATACCGCGTCAGATCCTCGGACATCCTCTTGGTGAGAGTCGTGACCATGACGCGCTCGTTCTTCGCGATGCGTTCCTTGATGACTCCGATCAGATCGTCGACCTGCCCCTT
>JBGOZL010000106.1:0-6638 GCA_041480185.1 Anaerolineae bacterium | reverse complement strand
GCCAACCTTTCCTTTTTCCATAGCCAATAAATGTCCATTGGCTACGTCGTCGACGTCCACTATCGTCAACCCAGTATCGACATAGGCGGGCATCCTTCCGTTCAGGAAGTCTACAATCATCTTGCCGGTCTGGGTGGGTTTATAGTCACCCACGCCCACCGGCGCAGCTGGATTGACGATAATAACCTGCTTCCCATGAGTGACAAGCTCTTGAACCACTTTCTCCGCCAGAAACTTGGACTTTTTATAATCACTCAGCATGTCTTTCAATGTGACCGGTGTTTCTTCATTACCTGCCTGCCCGTCAGATGGAATGCCAAGACTTGCAATTGAACTGGTATAAACAATGCGTTCCACCCCTGTCTGAGCGGTTGCTTCCAATACATTTCGTGTCCCTTCCACATTCGATCGATAAAACTCTTCCCATGAATAGCCCCAGTAAGCGTATAACGCGGCTACATGGAAGACCCAATGACAATCTATCATCGCATCATGTAAAATCGATCTATTGCTCAAGTCGCCGGTAATCCGTTCGATCGGTAACCCGTCCAGCATGCGTAAATTCGACCCGGGTCGCACCAGCGTGCGCACGGCATGTCCGGCCGCAAGCAATCTCCGGATAACCGCGCTGCCGACAAAACCATTTCCACCGGTTATAAAGGTTTTCAACTGACCTCCAGAAAAGAAAATAATCCTGGCATCCCTTCCTCGTTGACCAATTGACGCTTCAAAATTAGATGCGACGACCAATTGTTGTACATTAATTCATAGCCTGCTTAATCAGTTCACCGCTGGTCGCCCAAACGCGACCATTTAGATTTTTTGTCTCCTCCATGATGCCATCGAACGCATTAACGATCATATCCACCTCTTCGTCACCGATAATGAGAGGAGGAAGTAATTTGATAATATTTACGCCCGGACCGCCGACCTGGGTCATCATATGATGGTCCCGGATCAAAGACATGACCACCAATTGGGTGAAGAGACCTTTTTCGGCAGCTTCAATGGCCATCCAAGCGGCTTTAAGAGCCAAATTGCGTGGCGGTCGAAACTCAATCCCTATGATCAGACCTTTTCCGCGGACGTCGGCAATCATTTCATGCTTTTCCTTGAGAGCTGTCAAGCCGGCCAAGAGTTTGGCCCCCACCGTAGCAGACCGCACAACTATTTTTTCTTCATCCATGACATAGAGAGTTGCCAGCCCAGCTGCCATCCCCATGTCATTTTGACCGAAGGTGGTGGAATGGACCTGGGCGCGTTTAAGGTTACCAAACACCTTGTTATTAACTTCACGTCGCATAATGACGGCACTTACCGGGATGTACCCTCCCCCCAGCGATTTGGCTATGGTGACCATATCGGGTTCAAGGTTCCAATGTTCGCTGCAAAGGAATTTACCAGCGCGTCCCAACCCCACCTGAACTTCATCGCAAATAAACTGGACTCCATACTTCCTGCATAAACGTTGCGCCTCTGGCAAGTAGTTCTCCTCGGGAATATACACTCCTTTGCCCTGGATAGGCTCAACGATAAACGCGGCCACGTCCCCCTTTCGCAATTCATTCTCCAATCCATCCAATTCATTCATCGCAACCTTAACTGTCCCGGAAATGAGCGGCTCAAATCCTTTACGAAAATCTTCCCCGCCGTTAATCGAGAGTGTGCCGAGAGTCAGTCCATGGAATGAATGATCCAGAAAAACAACCCGGGGACGTTTTGTGGCGTAACGGGCGAACTTGATCGCTGTATCGACAGCATCTGCGCCAGAGTTGGCGAAAAAGATAGCGTCCAGCCCGGGCGGCATCCGCTTGACCAGTTCCTCTGCCAAAAGTCCGGCCATCAATGGACAATCCATTTTCACCAGGGTGGGTCGTTCAAGAATGAGATATTCCATCATCGCCTGCTTGATGACAGGGTGGCCGCGTCCTAGATTGAACACACTGTATCCTGCAAGGAGGTCGAGGTAGCGGACTCCATTCACATCCCACAAATAAGCGCCCTCCCCTCGCAGATAGATTTTATCGAAACCGATGATCTTTTGAACACGCGCCATGTGCGGGCTAATATATTTCATGTGCAGATCGTATTGATCGGCCTGGCGTTCTTCTATTAGCTTAGCAAGTGAGAATGACATGGTTATCTCCTTCCAGAAAAAAGATGGTTCGCGACTATTCAAGTAAATGCAATCCCAACTCCAGCGCTGTTTCCGGTAATGGGAGCCCTGTCTTTGCATCAATCCCAAGGAACTCAAAATATGACTTTGCTATGGCTTCCATATCCAGTGTGCGGTTAGCCACCGGTCCGCCAGATTGTGGAGGATCACCACGTTCCCGGGCGGGCAGAGCGAATTGCGGGGGAAGCCCATGTTTGGAATTGAAGGCGTGGCGTAATACCTGTATTTCCTTACCAATTTTGAAAAAACCAGCTTTGTCGATTTCCCAGCCTGTTGCGGCGTTAAGCCACTCCAGGAAAGGTGGTTGGCCCATCATTAAAGCAAATTGACAAAGCCCGAGGGAGTCGTACGCCCGGTAGAGGGGCATGGCAATTGCCTGAACAGCCCCTTTCCCAGCATAATCGTAACGCGCGACGGGACGAGTCCCAAGCATATTGAAATAAGGTTCAAATGCCGCGACAAAGGCAACACCAGAATTTGTAGAAGTATGACGCCCCGGGGCAGGATCCAGGGCATAACCGGCCGCCACCCCAGGTTCATAGAGCCCGCGATGCATCGCGAGTTCCTGTCCCCCGGCATGAATGGCAGCCAGACTGGTCTCAACAGGGAGTCTCTGTTCAGCTTTCTGAACACCATCGGCAAGCCACTCGCCCAGTCCGGGCGTCCTGTTAGCTATTCGTTTAGTCAGTTCAAGGACTACATCGCTATCGCCCCATTTCAGCGGCAATTCATCGTCAAGTCCGACGGGCAACCAACCTTTCTCGGCGCATTCGAGGGCGAATGCGATGACACTCCCAGTCGAGATGGTATCCAATCCTGCCATGTTGCAGATATTGCTGCATTCCATTATTGTGGCTAGGTCGCTAACCATGGTCATCGGACCGAAAGATGCCAGAGTCTCATATTCCGGTTTGTGACCCAAATCTCCATCAGGAAGAGTTACGATACCACCACAAGCGACCGGACATGACTGGCAGGCAAAAGACCGGATTTGAGGTCGGACGACAGCCTGATCGCTTAATTCCTCAGAAAGTTTAATTGGGAAATCGCGGTAGCCAATGCCGGTCCAGTTATGTACCGGTGTGTCACCCAGCTCCACCGAGACGGCAGTCCCGGCAGAAGTACCATAGCGTCTATATGAGTCGACGACCATATCCACCGGACCAGAACTTAATTGGGTTCGAAAGCGACGAAATATCGGTAAAATGTGGGACATTAAGGCAGGGATATGTGAGGAAATGCCGGAAGGTTTGCGGTTAAAGATGGAGAGATATTGAGCCGTGAATGATTTAAAGGCTTTTAAGTCTGCCAAAGGCGGGCGGGATTTACCCCTGGCAACAATTGCCTTGAGACTTTTTGATCCCATTACCGCACCCAATCCACAGCGGGCAGCCAGTCGTCCATCATGATTAACGATACCCGCTATTAGCGAAAGTTTTTCGCCTGCTGGACCGATGCAGGCAACACAAGCATCCGGCGAGATCTGTACGTGAAGAGCATCTTCAACCTGGCGCACATTCTGACCCCAAAGATTTGAAGCGTCCCGGATTTCTATTTTTTCGATGTCGATATATATATATACTGGTCGCTCTGATTTCCCAGTGACGAATAACCCATCCACACCAGCGCCGTGGAGGGCTGCCCCGAAATCCCCTCCGCAATTCGCCTCCCCCCAAGCGCCAGTCAGGGGAGAGCGGGCGACAACCATGAACCGCCCGCTAAACTGTGCTCCAGAACCGGTTAATAGGCCCGGTAGGAAACCAAGGATATTCTCCTTTCCCAATGGGGGTGTTTTTGCGAGCATGCGCTCGTACAGGAAATGTACCCCCAGCCCATATCCGCCCAAATAGCGGCGATAGATTTCGTCTGACGGCTTTTCTGCATCAATCTTTCCGGTGGATAGATCGATCCAGATGATTCTCCCCCAATATCCATTAGGCATGGGAACCTCCAGACTTATTTTAGTTGCAGTTGAGTACGATGTACCACAGATTTAAAACGGTCTCCACGGTGGATCGTCTGTGTAAATTCAATGGGTGTGTTATCTGCCAAATAACTCAAACGTGTGACCAGCACCACCGGTAGGCCTTCATATATTTCCAATTCTTTAGCTTCGTAAGCCCCTGCGACGGAAAGTTCAATTGTATCGGTAGCATAACTGGGAGTTGCTCCGAAATGCAACTCGAGCAACTGATAAATACTTTGATTTTCCAAACCAATACTACCAAGGTCGGGGCACCGAACGTGGGGATAATGGGAGGTCTCCAGCGACATAGTTTCCCCTCTCATCAGGCGCTTTCGGGTGATGCGCACAACCAGATCGCCAAGTGCAATCTTCAATTTAGTCGCCACTGCCTCGGATGCCGGTTCAACAACTTGTGCAAGGACGACCGCCCCTGCCTGCATGCCAACTTGCCCAAGGATTTCCGTGTAACTCATTAGGGGAAAAATGGAACTATCGAGGGTAGCCTTTGGAGCAGCCACGAACGTCCCCCTGCCTCGTTGACGTGTAACAAGCCCTTCGTACGAGAGCTGGGTTAACGCCTGCCGCGCGGTCATACGGGATACATTGCATTCAGAACATATTTCCATTTCAGTTGGAAGAATATCCCCCGGATTCAATTGCCCGCTCAAGATCAATTGACGAAGTTGTTCCCGAATCTGATAATAGATTGGAATGGGACTGTGCGGATCCACATGAAGGGACATCCGTTGCTCCAGTTTTGTATATACATTATATCGTATAAATTCTATTAACCCCCTCGTACCATTCCATTGCCTTACTTGCGGAAGAAATTTGATACAAAGAACCAGACGTTTGCTGGGCGCTCCGCCAGTCGCCGCATGAAATAGGGGTACCAGTGCGTCCCATAAGGGACATAAACTCTCACCGGATAGCCTTCCTTGATGAGCTGCTGCTGCAAATCGCGTCGGATTCCATAAAGCATTTGAAACTCAATAGCATTCTTTGGAAGGCCAACTTTTTCTGCATATATTTTGGCAAATTCAAGGCGCTTTGGATCGTGCGATCCGATGGCTGGAATAGGAGGAATGAGTCCATCTGCGCTGATTGGGGGGCAACCGGCATTCTTGGCGGCATCAATCATAATTTGTGTGAGCAAATCAAAATTGGCATCAACATCCGCTTTCCGAGGGAAGGCCAGGTTGGCGGGTTCCTTATAGGCTCCCTTTACCAACCTAAAGGATGTGCCATCACCAAGCAGATCACGAGTATCTTTTTCTGTACGATACAAGTAGGATTGCACAACTATCCCAGTTTTCTGAAAACCCTTCTTGCGCATTTCCCTGTACATACGCAGAGTCCGCTCCGTATAAGGAGTATCTTCCATGTCGATGCGCACGAAGTTTTTGTATTCATTTGCACGAGTCAGGATGCGCTCCAGGTTTTGCAAGCAGAGGTTTTCGTCCAAAGCGAGACCGATCTGAGTAAGCTTAACCGAAACATTAGCACGCACGCCACTAGTTTTAATTTTATCCAATAATTCGACAATATCGTCAGCTGCCTTAATGGCATCCTCCCGAGTTGCGGTGCTTTCACCGAGGTGGTCAAGTGTGACATTGATCCCATTTGCATTGAGATCGGTTACGGCAGCGATCGCATCTTCAATCGTGTTCCCCGCTACGAACCGGCTGGCAGCTCGCCAGGCAAATTTCCAACCACTAACCATCCGTTGCGCCCAAGAAGCTTTTGAAAGATATATTAGAAAAGAACGCAGCATTGTATCCTCATTTGTGGTTTTCTGAACTAACGCGGTTTGATTGTAGCACAACTACCCTTGGCGAGTGTGTTATACTTTTTACCCGAAGTGCATGACGAATATCACTAATTAGATTCCTGGAGGTCCTGTGAGATTACGGGGTTCTTCCCTCTTCCTACGTGGAGTATCCCTTATATTCATACTCCTTGCGGCAGTGGTAACAATTGTACGGGTAGTTCAATACAGTGTTTCAAGATACAACTATCCCCCTGATATGACCATCGGAAATGTTCCCATTGGTGGGCTAAACCCTCAGGCTGCGGCTCAAAGACTTTTTCAGGTATATGCACTGCCGGTCGAAATTCGTTACGGAGACGCAGTTATTGATCTGGACCCAACTCTCATAGGTTTTCAATTAAATACGGACAGCATGCTGGCTGCAGCAGACCTGCAACGCACTGGAGCTTCCTTTTGGGGGGGATTCTGGGATTATATATGGAATCGACGTTCTCCAACGCGCCAAATACCGCTGGTCTCGACTTATTCAGAAGCACGACTACGCGCTTACCTGCAAGATGAGATCTCAGCCCGCTATGATATGCCTCCCACACCTTCTCAGCCAATCCCCGGAACTGCAACATTTACCCGCAGCACGCCCGGACGGACCATGGATATCAATCGCGCTGTAGCGCTCATCGAGAGCGCCATGCAATCTCCAAGCGATCGCACGGTCATCCTATCTT
>JBGOZL010000105.1:0-6648 GCA_041480185.1 Anaerolineae bacterium | reverse complement strand
GTTGGTCGAGATCCAGCAGCGTCCTGTTGGGCGGATTCTTTTTAATCTGCGGGTTGATCGTGTACGTCTGGTGGCCTTTGGCACAGGAAGCCATGGCTTACATCGATTGGGGAGGTCCCTGGTGGCAGTACATGGACTGGCTGCTTTTGGGGATTTTTGGCTTCATGACCCTAACCATCATAGCTCACGCCAACCTGGGCAGGGATGCGCTGATTGTGCTTGTGGGTATGTTTGGCGGATTGGTAATCGAAGCCTGGGGGACACAGACCAACCTTTGGCACTATTTCACCGCCGAGAGGCCACCATTATGGATCATCCCAGCCTGGCCAATCGCCAGCCTTTCGATAGACCGAATCACGAGGGGCTTGGGCTGGGGAGTAAAGGGATTATTTACGACCCGCATAAACCGGGGGCAATCGGAAAAAGAAGGAAGAACCTTTGAAGTCTTAGAACCAATTGTGTTCAAATACCTCTATTGGATCATCTTCACCGGATTTTTCGGGTTGATGTTGTATTTCGTTGCACCTACGTTTGGAAAATCGTACACCGTCTTGGCGCTTTTGCTGGTTGCGCTGTTGACATTGACGCCGACCGATCATCGCTACGCAGTTTTAACCTTCCTTGCTGGGACCGGATTGGGTTACTTCCTGGAATTATGGGGAACTACGCGTCAATGCTGGACTTATTACACCTTCCAGACGCCGCCGTTCTTCGCCGTGCTAGCACACGGAATGGCGGCAGTGGCATTTTGGCGGGCGGGCTTGATGGTCAAACTGGTTTGGGGAAAATTGGAGCCGTCGGTAATCCAAAAAATTAAAAAGCTCAATTACCCAGGTAGTTTTCCTCGAGAATCGACTTGGATTGGTAAGAGGTATAAATGACTATCTGGTCAGGCTTTCGTTTTGTGAATTGTTATTGCATTGGAGCAATGCCTCCTGCCTTGGAAAAATAAAATTCTAAACTTCATCCGATCCGCCCACACAGGATTGGGGTAATCTACCCCATAATTTATTCTGGAGATCATCGCGATATGTGGAAAAACCTTAATTTCCTGGTCGGTTCTTAGCAGGGCTCGGGGACAGGTCAGTCTGGCATTTCCCAGGTAGAACGGATTTATCAGTTCGTGCTTAGTGGTATGTTCCTTGAAGCGAGGAATAAATCTACCTGGGCACCCAAAGGCAAGAATCTGGAGGGGGAAGTGCACGAAGATATTGGGATAATCAGTTATGATACTGCACGAAAATCATTCATCCTCCGCCAATTCCATGTCGAAGGATTTGTAAACCAGTATATTTTGGATTATCTTGCACCCGACGGCAAGACTCTCATTTTTACTACGGAAAGCATTGAGAACATCCCAGCCGGCTGGCGTACAAGGGAGACCTATCGAGTGAACAACACTGACGAGTTCACTGAGATTTTTGAGCTGGCGGCTCCCGGAAAAGATTTCGAGTTATATTCCAGTAGTTACCTAAAGCGCATCTCCTAAGCCCCCTTGCCCAACCATGGTCTTGACCAATGAAATCGGCATTGTAACCGGGCTCATCTCCGCCAATATTTCGGAGATCTTGACAACCTGATGAATAAACACAACATGGATGGCATATATTATGCCATCCATGTTGATATTAATTTTACTTTATTAGCTGCATCCTCTCATGATATCGATTTGGAGAGGAGGACTATTTATGGATTCTGTGGCTTGAAGTGCACCATCGTCCCATTCCCGGCATTCGTAACCCACAAACCGCCGGAACCGTCAGAGGCGATGCCAGAAGGCAGGAGTAACGTACCCGCCGAGCAACCATCCAGGACACGTATCGGCTGTCCATCGGGTGAAAAGGTGATCAACCGGCAGAGTTCGGGGTCAGTGATGGTAACATTCCCAGTTGAATCCAGTGCAATGAAAGGTTTATTTTCCACCGACTGCCCATACCAGCCGTCCACGGGCCATTCCGAAAGGGCAGTATAGACCGTCCCAGCCGAATCGGGGGAAAAAACTTGTATGCGCTGGTTCCAGGTGTCGGTCACATACACATTCCCGGCTGAATCCAAAGCGATCGCCACAGGTTCGTCCAACTCGCCCAGACCCAGCCCCGGTGAACCAAACTGGGTGACATAGTCCCCATTGGGTCCAAAGACAACAATGCGCTTGTTCCCGGTATCAGCGACAAAGACACGGCCTTGAGCGTCAACAGCCAGGCCGCGCGGCCCATAGAAGGCTTCGGGCGAATCGGAAGCCTGTCCGAAATAGCCCCACATCGTTACAAACTTGCCATCAGTGGTAAATTTCTGGATCCGGTAGTTCCACGTGTCAGCAACATAGACGCTGCCATCAGGTGCCACCGCGATACCCCATGGTTCATTAAACGTCCCACCTGGAGCCTCGCCCTGGGCTATATCCGCACGTGTGCCCCAGACCTGGAGCACACTGCCATCCGGGCTGAGATGCTGGATGCGGTTATTCATCGAATCTGCCACGTAAAGGCTGCCATCCGTTGCCAAAGCTATTTGACGCGGCGATTGGAATTGTCCCTGATCGGTGCCGGCAGCGCCCAATACGACGTCGGGTGAGGCTGGTGAAGTTATTGCCGCGTAGGGATCGACAGGAGCGACAACCGCCTGGGCAGGGGCACCATAGGGCCAAAGCAGGGCTGCGATGTCCTTGCGGACATAGTAATGCATGCGTTGGGAAACGCCCCAATCTGTGAGTGTATAGGCGGTACTGTTCTTCAGCGCGCCCCACTGGGTAAAATCATCATTGAACCATATCTGAAAGACAGCGCTGCGAACTTGAGCAGCCGTGATGACGGGCTGGGTATCCGGAGAGCCGACAAAGAAAGGTTTAATATGCTGCCAGGCACGTGAGAGATATTCGGTGATCGTCATGGGGGGAATTACTTTATCGGTTCCGGCAAACTCCTTTTGGAGGGCAGAGGTGCGCTCAGAATCGATCGAATTCCATTTCAGACTCCAATAATCCATGTTGGGCCACCATAAGCGCATGCCCGTAAATTCGAAATAATCCTGCCGGACAACGGGTGTTATTTTGGCGAGGTTTTCATCTCCAACGGCGATCACCAATGCTCGACGGGCGTCAACAGTCGGGTTTATATCGAAGTCAATTTTATTGGGGTAGCGGCGCATGTACCACCAGTACGGGTAGCGAACTTGGTTGTCGTAGGCAACCACCAGATCGGTCGTGCCGGTGGTGCGGATGGAAAGGTCTTCGACCTGGGCAAAAAGTGCCTTGGGATCCGGCGTTCCATGGGCATAGACCAGGTACTCGGTGGCATAATCAAAATTAATATATGCAGCCCGGAAAGCGTCCCTCCCGGTTTGAACCGCAAGTAGGCCAAAGAGGACCAAGATGGCAGTACGAGCGTAATTCCGGAAACCCCAACTTGCCAGCCTCCCCCCGAAAAGGCTCCGGGACTTCGCCCATGGCACAGCTTCCACCAACCAACCCACTGCCCAGGCAGTGGACAGGATCATCGGCAGGGTAATGTGGATAGTCAACCAGGGCATCTTCTCCCCGGCATACGTAAATATGGCCAGACTGCTTACAGACCAGAATACCAGCAGCGCAGCTACCGGGACGGGAGGTTGATCACTCTCAGATTGAGGCCGGGTAAAAGGCTGACCGGCCTGGTTCTGCCACAACCGCGTGCGACTGGCAATCGCTGCTGCTACCACGGTCCCCAGGGCAGGCAGGAACTCATACATCGGGATCAGAAGTAGGAAGTAATAATAAAGTGGTTGATCCCCGCGCGCGACTGCCTGCTGTTCTGTCCAATAACTCAACGCCCCCACCAGTCCACCCACAATCCCCTGCGGGTTGGTAAAGAAAGTACTATATAGTACTAAAAATGGAACGAAGAATAGGGCGGCATGGAACAACCACTTGCGCCCGAACCACCACAAACCCAGAGCAACGCCAATGATGCCCAGGATTGACGCCGCGCCTGCAACCCTGAGCATACCCGTTGAAGTGTAATCCAAGGCGGTATAGCCCATCAGCGTAATCGGGATGGCGCTCAACAGAGGCAGGATAAATGTTCCCAGCATTACCAACATATCGGCTGACCGCTCAGACTTTATAGCAATCCAGCCGAGACCCTGCACCAGTTCCACGCCTGACCAGACAAGAGTCCCAACTCCACCAGCTGCGAAGATACTCACCACGATAATCATCAGCCGAACCTGCTCGGCAGGAGTGTTATCAGCCGGTTTGTGTGTAAGATAAAACCCGGCTGCGCCTGAGAGGAGAACTACTGTTAGCGCCAAACCAAGCAGGAAGAATGCCCTGCGTCGGGTTGACGACCAGGTGCGGCGAGAGATACGGTCCACGAAATAGGCAGCGAGGAAGAGGAACTCCTCGGCTGCGAACATGTAGGCAGTAGCCTTGTCTGTGAAATGGAGCATGTTGACTGCCGTAAAAAGGAACAAGACCCAGGTTTCACCACGTTCAAGGTAACGCAATATGGCATAAATTATGAGAATGCCCCACAGGACAATGTATGACTCGTTGCGGGCATAGCGCGCGTAATAAAGCATCAGAGGGGAAATGATGATCAATGCACCGGCGACCAAGGCACCGGTTCGACCAAGATAGCGACGGAAAGCAAACAAGGCCACCAAAATAGCAGCAATACTGAGGACTGCTGCCGGAATGCGACTGGTTAAATCGTTATCGCCAAAGAGGGCGTAAGAGAGGGCGATCATGTGAAACTGGAGCGGTCCGTGCATCATCGGGTCGTATTGGTACCCGGTGCCGGAATAAAGTCCAAATGACATCACGACATGGTTGATCTCGTCGTGGCTCATGGCACGCGCGCCCAGGTCATAGAATCGTGAAACCAGGGCAGCTGCCAGGAGCAGGACAACCAACAGGGTTTCCAGGTTCAATGGGAACCAACGCTTGAGGGGGGTATCTAAAAGGGAGGTTTTTTCAGTAGTGGGGAACATTCGCACTATTGTACCAAATGTGCAATAAAGTGAGATTGACAGATGGAAGTAAATCTACAAAGGCCAGCTAGCGACAAGTCTAGGCATTCCAGCGCGCGTAGACTGCTTGTGAGAGCAGCCTTCGGGCGCTTTTTTCTTCTGTGACCAGTTCACCGCACTCCAGATCACCACCGCAACCATTCATCATCTCTGAAAGGGCAAAATAAGCATGGATAGCTGGAAGTTTAACAGCATAGACAGTCAACACCACGAGCAGAGGCTGGTCGCTCAGTACATCGCGGCATTTCTGAAGCAACCTAGGCAGGGATTTATAAACTTCCCACACCTCGCCCTTCGGTCCGCGCCCAAACTTTGGAGGATCGAGCAGGATCCCATCATACTTGACTCCCCGCCGCGCTTCGCGCTCGACAAATTTGAGCGCGTCGTCCACGACCCAGCGGACAGGTTTGTCTTTCAGTCCTGAGAGGTCCTGATTTGCATGCGCCCAGCTTACAGACTTTCTGGATGCGTCCACGTGCGTGACTTTCGCGCCAGCAGCTGCACACGTCAAGGTGGCCAACCCGGTATATCCAAATAAATTAAGAATATTCAAGGGAGTCCGAGGAGGGGTGAGCGAATGACTTCTATTGAAAATTAAGTTACCCATCCAATCCCAATGAGAGGCACATTCAGGAAAGACTCCCAAATGCCGCCCTGGTGTGGTCATTACAGAAAAACGCAGGTCCCGATTCTCTTGCAAGCCAGCCCCAGACTCTGTAAAGGGATGCAGGGAGAGCGTATATTCCAGCTCCCAATGCACCGGGACCTTTTTCTTAAACACCCAATGCCCACCACTTTCTTCTCCGCTGGGTTGGAACACTGCATCGGCAGAATCCCAGGAAGAGTCAGGGAGGAAGGGCTTCCACAAAGCCTGTACTTCAGGGCGGACAAAAGTGTACGACCCAAATCTCTCCAGCTTCAATCCGTCTCCGGAGTCGAGGAGTTCATAGTCTTTCCAACGAGGTGAGTATCGTAGATGGATTTCAGGAGCCATAGAAAATAGACAAATAAATGTGCAGGAAACTCACCTATCAAATATGCAACAAACACTTGCAATTCGTATAGAAGTTGTGCTAAAATAAAGCATCAGTGGTAGAAAGTGGGACGAAGTGGGATACCGGAATTTCCGGCATTCTGGGTCATTAGGGAAATATAGGACTTATGTTCCTCAACCAATACCAGCATTCCTTTGATGATAAAGGCCGACTGACGATCCCTTCCAAATTTCGGGAATTGCCAGAAGAAGGTGCTTTTGTTGTCCAGGGACTGGACCGCAACCTGATGGTCTTGCCTCCAGCCGCATTCGAAATAATTTACAACCGTTTGATGGCAATGAGCATGACCGATCCCAGCGCCCGATTACTGCGCCATATCATACTCGGAAACGCTTTGCGAGTCGTGCCGGATAGCGCAGGACGCATCTTAATCTCAACGAATTTGCGAGAATATGCCAGTTTGCAAAACGAGGTGGTTTTCGTAGGCCAGGGTGACTACTTTGAAATCTGGTCACCAGAACTTTGGCAGGAACAGCAAGTGCAGATAAACGATGCTGCAACGAATGCCCAGCGCTTTGCCACACTCGACCTCAAAACTCGCTGAAATGGCTTCATCGCACCAACCCGTACTTTACCAGGAAATTAT
>JBGOZL010000104.1:0-6650 GCA_041480185.1 Anaerolineae bacterium | reverse complement strand
TGAAAGGACTGCCATTGGCACGAAACGCAGACCGCGCAGGAACCATCCGGGGACCTTGAGGCGGTGGAGCAGCAGAATAAATGAGAGACGGGTACCAAATGTCAGCAAACCGGCGACAAGGATGAGCAGCCAGAGGGTCATGCAGGCCTTCCTTCCACCAGGAGGCCGGTAAGAATTCCAATGAAAGCGGCAACCAATAGCCCGGTCTTGAATGGGAAACCCAACGTCAATAGACCCACCAGGGCAGCCGTGACTGCTGCGGCGACACCTGCCTTGTCCTTGAGGGCGGGGACAACCACTGCGATGAAGGTCAACGGTAGGATAAAATCAAGCGGCCAGGATTGCGGGAGTTGCGCCCCGATAAAAATACCCATTGCAGTGCTAACCTGCCAGGTTGACCACAGGGTTAATCCTGCCCCCAGGAAGTACCAGTGTTTTTTGGAAGGGTCACCAGCTTTGTTATAGTGGCTGATGGTGACTGCGTAGGCTTCATCGGTGAGAAGATAAGCCAGCAGGATCTTCCAACCAGAGTCGAGGTGCCGGACATGCGGCGCCACCGAGGCGCTATAGAGTGCGTGCCGCAGGTTGACAACGAAAACGACCAGGACGATCACCAGGGCGGAAGCCCCAGCACCGATCATCTGGGTGGCGATGATCTGGGAAGCTCCCGCAAAAATAATGGACGACATGGCCTGCGCAGCTGGAATGGAAATATTGGCATCGATGGCTAGCGCGCCAAAGATCAAGCCGAAAGGGGCTACACCGAGCAAAATGGGTGCTTCTTCACGGACCCCACGCCAGAACTCGTGCCCCCGCGTGGTGGGTATTGTGGATTGGTTCATAGTTTCAGAAGCAAGCCTGGTACCCTGCTCCCAATCCAATTTATTTTGCGTATTCCGTGGCGCGCGTCTCGCGGATGACCGTCACCCGGATCTGACCGGGGTACTGCATGGTCTCTTCGATTTTCTTGGCGATATCGCGTGCCAGGTTTGCTGCTTCAAGGTCGTCTATTTCTTCCGGGCGGACGATAATGCGGACTTCTCGTCCCGCCTGGATAGCGTAAGCCTGGGAGACGCCCTTGAAGGCGGTAGCCATATCTTCCAGGGTGCGGATGCGTTTGATGTATGCTTCCAGGTCTTCTCGACGTGCTCCCGGGCGGGCGCCAGAAATCGCATCGGCGGATTCGGTAATAATTGCTTCCACGCTCTCCTGCTCCACCTCGTGGTGATGACCGGCAATGGCGTTGACCACCACGGGGTTCACACCGTAGCGTTTGGCAAACTCAGCACCCAACACGGCATGCGTGCCCTCCTGGTTATGATCCATGGCTTTGCCCAGGTCGTGGAGGAAACCAGCCTGACGACATATGTCCTCACTGGCACCAATTTCAGCAGCCAGGATACCGGATAGTTTTGCCACTTCCACTGCATGCGCCAGTTGATTTTGCCCGTACGAAGTGCGGAATTTAAGCCGGCCCATCATGTGCAGAATTTCCGGGTGCAGGCCGGTGACACCGGCATCGAAGGCAGCCTGTTCGCCCGCCTCCACAATTACCTTATCCACGGCTTTCTGCTCTTCTTCCAACACCTTTTCGATATGCGCCGGGTGGATGCGACCATCCAATATTAAACGCGCCAGAGAGCGGCGGGCGACTTCTCGGCGGACAGGTTCAAAACATGATATGGTTACGGCCTCAGGGGTATCATCCACGATGACATCCACTCCGGCAGCCTGCTCGAAGGCTCGGATATTGCGACCGTTGCGACCTACAATGCGACCTTTCATTTCCTCGTTGGGCAGCGGCACGAGTGAAGTGGTGAATTCCGCCACCTGTTCCGTGGCGACCCGCTGGATGGAATCCGCAATGAGTTTGCGGGCACGCTTGTCGCCTTCCTCACGTGCTTCGGACTCGATCTGGCGGATGATGCGAGCCATATCATTGCGAGCATCCTTCTCCACCTCAGCAAGCAGGATGATGCGGGCTTCGTCCACGTTCATCTGAGCGACGCGCTGGAGTTCCACCATTTCCTGTTCGTGCATTTTCTCTACCTCATTTGCACGTTTATCCACGGCACTCTGGTGCTTATTTACCGCCTGTTCGCGCTGTTCCAACTTTTCAACGCGGCTGTCGAGCTCAGTGCGGCGTTTTTGTAAACGTTCTTCTTCCCGGTTCAGTTCGCTGCGCAGGCGGGTGATTTCACCTTCGGCTGCCTGTGAGATTTTCAGGGCGTTATCGCGTGCCTGCAATTCTATAACGCGTGCTTGTTCGCGAGTTTCCTGAAGGACTTTATCAGCCTTGTCGCGCTGGTTGCGCTGGGCTCTTTCAGTTTGAGACCGGCTGAGATAAAAGCCGACAGCAAGACCCAGGAGCAGGGTCAAGGCGGCAATTACAATTCCAACAATCGGTTCCATGGTTAATCCTTATTATCTAGAGTGCCCCCATCGTCCGCCGTCTGGATTTCCTTCCAGACTTCAGAGACGATCGGGGTGATGGTGGCGTACGAGAAACCGCGCCGGGCAAGAAATCCGCTTAACTTCAGGCGAAAATCGAGCCATTCCCTCCCTGCCAGGCGGGGAGCGTATTTTCGGGCAGCCTCGAAAGCCAGGGTTTCCTCGTTTACCTGTTCATCCAGCACCGTCTGAACAATCTCGTCGCTTAGACCTTTGCATCTCAACTCGAGCCTCAGCGCTGATTTGCTGCGGGGATGGAAAGTGTTGCGGTTTTCGACCCAGGCCTGGGCGAAATCCCGGTCATTAACCAACCCGGCGCGCTGGAGGCGGTCCAAGGTCTCATCAATAAGAGCTGCAGGAGTGCCGCGTTTCGCCAGGTTTTGGCGAACCTCCGCCAAGGAGCGCGGACGATAACTCAGGAAATGAAGTGCTTTCTGGTAGGTCATTTCGCCTGCATCTTCAGCCTGAAGAACGGAGATCTTCTCCTCGCTCAATTCCTGTCCCACCTTCAGCCAGCCGGCGGTGATCCGGGCTAATCCAAAGGCGAAAACCCCGTCCAGGTAGATGTTCACCCGCTGGGGGTTATTTTGCTGGGGTTCGATCGCCGAAATTTTGCTCATGATTTATAACCCTAAACCAAACGCGGAGGGTATTTATTAAACATATACAGCCGCAAACCGCTTGCAGCGGGTCACGGCTGTCGAAAAGTTTCCTGGATTTTCATCCCATCTGCATTCCGCCAAGGGCAGGGATACAAATGCTTTATCGAGGACCGGTTATGGGTCCGGTACCGGATGCGGGCTTTAAGGGGAAGTCCCTAATGCTTACTAATAATCTGATTGATTTCTTCCACAAATTTATTCCGTTCAGACTTCCCATAAAAATGCCCGTGTTTCGGGTCAAGGGGCATACCCGGGATTTTCCAGGAGTGTCATTTTCAAGCCGTGACCGCTTTCCATAACAAAAAAAATAGCGGCACGATAAATATCCAGACAACGCTATTATACATTAAAAAATCCGGTTCCCTTGTCGAATTCCGACCAGCAAGCGGATATTTTCAATGTAAAGAGTGAAAGGCGTTTGTCTTTATTGTGACAATCGGAACTAACCATGCTTGTTCATCTTGTGAGATAATGAGCCGGTTGATGAAATAAAATTCCCTATCGGAGGAGATATGCCTAAAATCACTGATCAAGATGCCCGTGATTACCATCATTTGAATGGGAAGCCGGGCAAGATTGCCGTCGTACCGACCAAGCCCATGGACACACAGCGCGACCTGGGTTTGGCTTATACCCCCGGCGTGGCTGTACCGGTGCTGGATATCGAGAAGGACCCGGAAGCGGCTTATGAATACACCTCGAAGGGCAACCTGGTGGCCGTCATTACAAATGGCACTGCCATTCTCGGCCTGGGTGACCGCGGGGCACTGGCGAGCAAGCCGGTTATGGAAGGCAAGGGTGTGCTATTCAAGAAATTCGCCGATGTGGACGTGTTCGACATTGAGGTGGACAGCCACGACCCCGATGTAGTCATCCAAGTGGCGCGCGCTATCGCCCCGACCTTCGGTGGGATTAACCTGGAGGATATCAAGGCACCTGAGTGTTTTTATATAGAAGAGACGTTGAAGGGGATGCTCGACATCCCGGTCTTCCACGATGACCAGCACGGCACTGCCATCATTTCATCAGCAGCCCTGGCGAATGTGTTGGAAATTGTTGGAAAGAAACACCGCGATGTTAAAATGGTCATATCAGGTGCGGGTGCATCCGCGGTCTCCTGCGCTGAACTGGCAATCCGTTGGGGGATCAAACGGTCCAACATTATGATGCTCGACAGCCGGGGGGTAATTTACAAAGGCCGGACTGAAAATATGAATAAGTACAAGGAACGCTTTGTTGTGGATACCGATTCCCGTACCCTGGCAGACGCAGTGCGTGGCGCGGATGTTTTCCTTGGGCTCTCGGTCGCAAATGTACTGACCCCGGCGATGGTCAAGTCGATGGCTGACAGGCCATTCATTTGCGCGATGGCGAACCCGGATCCTGAGATAAGGTACGAACTGGCCAAAGAGGCACGACCGGATGCAATTGTTGCGACCGGCCGCTCGGATTATCCGAACCAGGTCAACAATGTGCTCGGCTTCCCGTTCATCTTCCGCGGAGCACTCGACGTGCGAGCACGCGCCATCAATGAAGAAATGAAATTCGCAGCTTCGCAGGCACTCTATAACCTGACCCGGGAGGATGTGCCTGATTCAGTCCTGCGCGCTTACGGGGTGGACAGCATGAAATATGGTCCGGAGTACATCATCCCCAAACCGCTCGACCCGCGCGTGATGTTGTGGGAGTCTCCGGCAGTTGCAAAGGCAGCCATGGACACGGGTGTGGCGCGCAAACCGATCGATTTGGACGAGTACCGCGAGCAGCTCGCTTTCCGCCAGGGCAGGGGTGCGCGTGTGCGCTCCTTCTTCATGAACAAAGCCAGGTCAGCCAAGCCAAAGAAGCGCATTGTTTTTGCTGAGGGCGAGGAACCCAAAATCATCCGTGCGGCCGTCCAGGTTCAAGAAGACGGAATCGGGAAGCCTATCCTGGTGGGGAGACCCAAGATCATCCTGGGCAAGATCAAGGAACTGGCCCTCGATTTCAAATGTGACATGCTCGACCCGAACGACTTCCCAAAATACGAAAGCTATGTTAAAGCCTATTACGACCTGCGAGCCCGCAAGGGTATGACCATGTCACACGCTCAAAAGCGAGTGCGCGAACCGAACGTGCTTGGCCCACTGATGGTCAGGATGGGTGATGCGGATGCGTTTGTATCCGGGCTGACCTATGAATACCCTGATGTCATCCGCCCGGCCCTGCAAATTAACCCTGCCAAGAATGGGGGGCTGGTTGCAGGCGTCTACATCATGATCGTGGGGGACCGCGTCTTCCTGTTCACAGACGCCACGGTTAACATTGACCCGACCGCAGAGGCCCTGGCTGAGATTGCCTGTCTTTCAGCAGATTTCGCCAAGCGGCTCGAAATCGACCCGCGCGTGGCTTTCCTCTCCTTCTCTAACTTTGGCTCCACTCCCCATCCGCACTCAGATAAGGTGCGTAAGGCGGTTGAACTGCTCAAGAAGGATCGCCCCGATCTGAAAGTGGACGGCGAAATGCAAGCAGATACCGCGGTGGTTCCCGAGATCGTGGAAGAGCGCTACCCGTTCAGCGCGGTCAAAGACGCGAATGTGCTAGTCTTCCCATCGCTCGAATCGGCCAATATCGCCTATAAACTGCTCGCCCGCCTGGGCAACGCACACGCCATTGGGCCAATCCTGCTCGGCACGGGCGCGCCCGTTCACGTGCTGCAGACCGGTGATGAAGTTGATTCAATCGTCGAGATTGCTGCAGTGGCGGTTATGGACGCAATGAGACGTAAAGAACCGAAATCCCGCGCGTGAACACCTCTGGAATCAAGTCAGTGATCCAGCGGGGATCGCTGCGGCGATAGGACAAAATGGGTGTGCTTGGGTGGGCTTCGACCATCCAGCACACCCATCTCATTTTAACCACCGCCAGAGTTTCCAATACCCCCGGTCTAAAAAGACCTGCTTGGTCTTTTTTTGTGCTAGAATCCATTCATGTCAAACCAGCTTCCTGAAATTCGCCCGACTGTCCGTGCACATAAGCGCCAATTTGCCTGGCAGATCCTGGTGCCGTTTCTTGTGATGGCAGGGCTGATCATCGCGGGGGCGTTACTGGTCGTCACGGACGGCAGCGCCCGGGCAAGCGTATGGGCTGACGTTTCGGTGATCTGGCTGCTGGTCCCGGCGCTATTGCTCGCTCTCGCTTTTCTGGCAGTAATAATTACGATCATCTATGGGATGACCAAAATTCTCCAGATCATCCCACGCTACACGTGGAAAGCCCAGGTCATATTCAGCCGGGTTTCGAGCGGAACGCGCAAGGTAGCGGATGGGACTACAAAGCCTTTCTTCTGGTATAAGCAAGCCGGGGCGATTATTAAATCCATTTTTCGAAGGTAGCTTATTATCCCGGAATCAAGAGCAGAGAATCTGCTTTTAACGCACGAAAGGATCAACCTCATGGATGAACCCGTAATTATCGAAACAACCCCACCCAACACGATGTGGAAATATAAAGCGCTTCTCATCGGTGGATCGATCGGTGCGCTGGTTGGCATGGGTGCAG
>JBGOZL010000103.1:0-6654 GCA_041480185.1 Anaerolineae bacterium | reverse complement strand
GAGATGACGAACCTATGACTTGGTTACCACAAGCCGCCAGGATAAAACTGGCGGCCAAGCAACAGAACACAAGAATTTTGGCAGACTTCATCCCAGCGAGAACTTCCCGCGCTCCTGGATGGATTTCTGGATCTTTTTTTGAAGTTTACCAGCCTTCGCCTCGAGAGTGTGCAATTGACTGAGAAGAGTTTCCCCTGCGATTTTGTCGCTCAGTCCTGCCAAGTTGATGCGCACATTGTATCCAGCGGAAGTGAGTGCGGCGTTTGCCATTGCTGCTGCTGAAGCCCCGTCACTGATCGCGTTCAAATTGCCAAGTGCTACAACCCGTTCAGCCAGTTCCATCACGCTTATCGATTTCTGGGCAATGTTCAGCGGAACTTGAGAGGCGATCAGCGTAGCGGTCTCGATTGCATCTTCGCGCGCTTTCTCCTTTTCGGGATTGTCCTTGGGTAATTTGAAAGCAGTCATCACCCCATCAAAAGCGGCCGAATCCTTTTCAACAGCGGCAGTCAATTCAAGCCGCAGACGCTCTCCCTGGCTGAGGATTTCTTTCATCTGGTCTTCGACTGCGGCGTATTTTTTCTTGCCGATTGTCAGACGGGCCACCATCACCACCAAGGCAGCCCCCATCGCGCCGGCGTGTGCTGCCGCGGAACCTCCTCCCGGAGTGGGGGTGGCTGCGGCAAGGGCGTCCAGAAAATTGTCGGGTTGGGAAACAGGCTTGGGTAGACTGAATAAGCGGTTTTCGAGAATCTGGTCGGACTTAAAACCATCCAATTGTAGATAAAGAGCCGCAGTTTCGGTCATGGCCTCCTGGGGGATGAGGCCCACCAATTCGCTGTGATGAATGCCTGCCCCGTGTTGTGCCGCTTCTTTGCGGACGGCTTCTACAGCCGTTTGGATGGAAGTCTGACGGAAATTAGTCAGGTTCATCGAGACCTGCGCCCGGCCTTCCACCAGCATTCCGAGTGCCTTGACACTCGGCAGCCCTCCGGACGATTGGCGTACGACCTTGGCGACGGCTTTTGCAATAGACACGTCATCGGTATCCAGGTAAACATTGTAGGCGATGAGTGGGTGGCGGGCTCCGATCACGGTGGCCCCGGCGGTTCCAAGGTGAGCCGGACCGAAATTAGGTTTGCGTTCAGGGTGCGTCTCGATCTCACCTTTGAGCCCCTCGTACTGACCGCGCCGGATATTTTCCAGGTTGACCCTATCAGGCTGGGTGGCAGCCTCCTCGTACAGGTAGACCGAGATATTTAGTTCTCGGCCCACGCGTTCACCTAGGCGGCGGGCAATGGATACACACTCTCCCATGCTGATGCCGGAAATCGGAACAAATGGGACCACGTCGGTGGCGCCGATGCGCGGATGTGTACCTGTGTGCTCATTCAGGTTGATCAGTTCAGCTGCCTTGCGTATGCCCTGGAAGGCCGCCTCTTCTACAGCAGCAGGTGCACCTATATAGGTGATAACCGTGCGGTTATGATCGCTATCAGAGTGGCGATCGAGCACGGTCACGCCAGACGCGGTGATGGCGGCTACTATCGCTTCGACTACTTGCGGTCGGCGGGCTTCGGAAAAATTGGGGATACATTCAACCAGGGGAGAAGGCATAAGGTACAGGCATTAAGTTGATTGGATGGGAAGAACGGGGCAATTATACCGTAAGAGGAAAAACAAAACCCGGCCGTCAGGCTGGGGGAATAAGATACGGATTTGCCAGATCTCAATGAACTGTCAGACTAACGATCTATTTTTGAAGCATGGCTTCAGTGCACCACCGGCGCAGGAAATATGGCCGAACAACCAATGCGAGCAGGGACTTCCACCAGATATGTTTGGCGAAAGCGATGGTGAACATCCAGCCAGCAGACAAGTATAACCCAGCCAAGCTAACAATCCGGACAATGGATTTTGTAGGTTTTGTGCCATTTGAAGTGAGACTCTCACCTATTTGTTTTTCCTACACTCAATTAGTTGAACAACACTATTAATTAGGAAAGTATACAGATGAGATTGCCCCCCATCCCAGGATAATTCTACGACAACCATTTTGGAATTCTCAATCCTCCTTGTCTTCCACCTGTTCCATACCTGGATAGTGTTTGGCGAGACCCGAATCCACCTCCGCCTCACTATGGTTATCGCAGGATACCAACGCCCGTACTTTATCCGGGACCACCCGGCCGCCTGGGCTGGTTACGGTACAACCGAGCATCTTGCCGGAAGGAGTATATACAACCAGCAGGGTATGAATTTTGCCACACACAATGCAACCATGTTGTTCAACCCTGTTTGTGTTTATAGACATTCATCGCTCCTGTGGCATAAATTTTACCAATTGATTATTTGGTGCGGCTTATGACCGACGACGTGACAAGCTCTTTGCCATTGCCAGCGCACCCAGAACCCCGGAACGGCTGCCCAAAACTGGCGGGACAATGTATTCTTCCATCGAACCGGTCAGGACAGGTGAGGCAGGATATCCATTCAGGAGTCCCAGCACCCTGCCCCGGATGGATGGGAAAAGACGCTTTTGACCCATCACGCCGCCACCCAGCACGATCCGCTGTGGAGATACCATGAGGATAATATTAACCAGGGCGTAAGCGATATACATGGCTTCCAGGTCCCAGGCAGGGTGATTATCAGGAAGCGTTTCGGTGGGTTTTCTCCAGCGGCTTGCAAGAGCCGGACCACTGCACATCCCCTCGAAACAATCCTTATGAAAGGGACAGATGCCGGGGAAGGGGTCTTTTTTCCGATCATGTGGCAGGCGCATGTGACCCGCTTCGGGGTGGGTCAGTCCGTGGGTTACTTTCCGATTGATGATTAAACCTGCGCCGATGCCGGTCCCGATGGTGAAATAGACCAGCGAATCCAGCCTCCGATTTTCGGGAATCAATGAAAACTCGCCAAAAGCTGCCGCGTTCACGTCCAGGTCGAATGCCACTGGTAAATGAAATGCGCTTTGGAAGGGTGCCAATACGTTTATCCCGGTCCAGCCGGGCTTGGGTGTGGCGGTGATGGAGCCGAAGGTGGGGGAACCTGGGTTCAAGTCCAGTGGGCCGAAAGGAGCCAGCCCTATCGCAGTCAGGTTGAAATTCTGGAAAAATGCGACAGCCTGTTCCAGTGTCTCTCCGGGCGATGTGGTGGTGATGCGAATTTCATCGACAATCTTATCTGGTCCAGTGCCTACCGCACAGACGAACTTGGTTCCGCCACCTTCCATGCCCCCGTAAAGTTTTGACATCAAGGCCTCCGTTTGTTGTGCGCCGCGCAAAACCGTTCCGGATCCGATAGGAACACACTCTGGCAGGTTTCGGTGCAGAAGTATATGATCCATCCATGGAATACTGCCTGCGGATAAAAGGCGGGATCTCCGCGGATGGTGCGATGGCAGACGGTTTCAGGGAACGCGATTGGTTCTTCACCTGGGTCTGGTCTGAAGCCAGGTTGGGAGTTTGCTTTAGTTAGAATATTCATATTAGGTTATCGGATAACAAATAGATGATGTCGGGAGGCTCTAACAGCGTGATTATAACCTTGGCCTGATATTTTCTTCTACCAGACCATGGCGACTATTTTGGCATAAATGGCAGTAAAATCATTCAATGTTTCGAAAACGACTATGGCTGGTTGGACTGATTATCGTGTTGGGAGCCTGTGCCCGTCCCTGGACAGACTCTAATATGATTACTCCAGCTTCGGTCTGGGCATCGGGTCAGGTTCCCACTGCCGCGTCTGCGTCCACGTCGACGAATTCATATTCCCTCCCAACGCTTCGTCCAACTGGCGCACCTTTTTTAACCCCCACCTCGGATCCCCCTCATTACCAGACCAGTGGGGTTCAAGGCCCCGAGACTTATGTTGTCCAGTCTGGTGATATCCTGAGTGCCATTGCCGAGCGCTACGCCGTTACCGTGGATGCGCTTGTAAAAGCCAATAATATTTCCAACCCTGATGCTCTTGTAGTGGGTCAAACTTTAACCATTCCGGAAGTGACCCCCCAGGCTCCTGGTCCGGCATACAAGATAATTCCCGACTCCGAACTTGTTTATGGGCCCATGAGCGCTTCATTCGACATTGCCGATTTTATTCACAGCCAGGGTGGCTATCTGGCTGGTTATACCCAAGTTGTGAATGGAGCAACCCTGAATGCTGCCCAGGTTATCCAGCTGATCGCCCAGGATTACTCGATCAACCCACGTCTCCTGCTGGCAGTTCTGGAATACCGCTCCGGTTGGCTTACCAAACCCATTCCAGATCCGGCTCTTGGGGATACACCCTTTGGTTTTAACGATGGCTGGTACGTGGGTCTTTACCGTCAACTGGCATGGGCTTCCATCCATCTCAACAGTGGGTTTTACCGCTGGGGTGCAAACAGTGTCACCAAATGGATGTTGGAAGATGGCTCAGTCGTTCCTATCGACCCGACCATTAATGCCGGGACAGCAGGTGTACAGAATTTCTTTTCCCAATTGGACGATTACTCCACCTGGCTCCGGGATGTCTCTCCTGGTGGCTTCTTCGATACATTTTCCAGGCTCTTCGACTATCCCTTTGATTGGACTGTTGAACCGCTTGTCCCGTCCAACCTGGCACAACCGCTTTTATCCCTGCCCTTCCGGTCTGGAGAAATTTGGGCTTTTACCGGTGGGCCTCACCTCGCTTGGGACGCGGGTTCACCCTTTGGTGCGCTCGATTTTGCTCCACCTGGGGAGGCACTAGGCTGCGTCGAATCCAATGCATTGGTAATCGCAGTTGCAAATGGATTGGTCATCCGAACTGGCGAAGGGGTGGTAATTCTGGATCTGGACGGAGACGGCAATGAAGGCACCGGTTGGGTAATTGTCTACATGCACGTTGAGAGTCGTGACCGGATCCAGCCGGGTACGTATTTACACGCGGGAGATACTGTGGGGCATCCCTCATGCGAAGGCGGGGTTTCCAGCGGAACACATGTCCATCTGGCACGCAAGTTTAACGGAGTGTGGATTCCTGCAGCTGGCTCGGTTCCGTTTAACCTCAGCGGGTGGGTTGCCTCTGGAACAGGCGAGGAATACGTTGGTTCGTTGACCCGTAATGGAGTGAAAGTCGAATCCTTTGAGGGAAATGATCCCATCAATCAGATCCAAAGATAAGTGTAAATTAAGCTTTCCCATCGGAAAATTCCACCAGCCATATTTTTCCCCTAAATATGTGGCTTTCCGGAGAATTAATCTGACAAAAGTTGTAGGCAGGACAGGTGCGGTATAATCTGCCCGATGAATTCAGTCATCCGCAAGGTCGCAATTTTACTTGTAATTACCGGTATGCTCCTTCCTTCTTGCGGCTCCAATCTGTGGGGAACTTATGAAACAACTCCTCCAACAACTCCTCCAACAACTCCCACCGCTGTTGTGACAATTTTCTCAGATCCACAGCCGTCCCCCACGACTTTAGTGCTCCCACTTTATACCGTTCAATCCACCGCAACTCATCCTTCCCAAACGGTGACACCCACCATCCCGGCAATCACCCCTGGAACGCCGCGCCCTTCGATTATTTATTCTTCCCAGTCCGGTGACAGCCTGGAGGCGGTTGCGTTGCATTTTAATGTTTCAGTCTCGGAGATATCCTCAACGGTTAGTTTGCCCACCGCGGGCTTGCTGAATCCGGGCACACCCCTCATCATACCCAACCGAGTTTCCCAGCTCCTTACCACTCCTTCCACGAAGATCATCCCGGATTGCGAACTGGTTTATTCGCCATGCGCTCAGAGTTTTAATATTGAACAATACGTGAGCTCAGAAGGTGGATATTTGAGTACCTTCCGCGAACCACTGGGTAATGTCACGATTACCGGAGCGGAAGGCGTCAAGCGGATGGCGTTTGGGAGTTCCATCAACCCGCGTCTTTTGTTGACATTTATCCAGTATTACACCGGCTGGGTGCTGGGTCAGTCTAAACCAGGCGTAGACAAATCTTATCCGCTCGGATATCAAAACCCTCAATATACCGGGCTTTATCAGCAACTGCGGTTGCTTGACCGGGATCTGCTTGCGGGGTATTACGGCTGGCGCAATGGGACGTTGACCGGGTTGACTTTCCCGGATGGCTCCACTATACGGTTGGAGCCGACCTTGAACGCTGGGACCGTGTCTCTGCTATATTTATTTTCCAAGCATCTTACTTATGAGGATTGGCTGAAAGCCATGGATCCGCAAGCCGGCTTCCCGGCTCTCTTCACCGAGATGTTTGGCGATCCCTGGGTACAAGCCCAGGAGACAGGACCACTCTTTCCTCCAGACATGACCCAGCCACCTTTCACTCTGCCGTTTGAAGTCGGCGCCTTGTGGGCATTCACTGGCGGACCCCATCCTGCTTGGGAACAGGAAAGCGCTTTTGCTGCTCTGGATTTTGCACCGGCTGCGGATTCCTCGGGCTGTATTGAATCCAACGCCTGGGTGGTGGCAGTTGCCCCAGGACTGATTGTCCGATCCGGCGACGGCTTTGTGGTGCTTGACCTGGATCGGGATGGATTCGAGCAGACTGGCTGGGTGGTTCTTTATCAACATATTGCCACAAAGGACCGCATCCCGGTTAACACCCTGGTAAACGCCGGCGATCATATCGGTCACCCTTCGTGCGAAGGTGGCACAGCTACCG
>JBGOZL010000102.1:0-6684 GCA_041480185.1 Anaerolineae bacterium | reverse complement strand
CAAGGGTTGGACACAGTTGGGCGCAGAAATGCCCCGGGATGACCGGATAATCGCTTTAACCCACGATTATGGAACTCGTCTTTCCTATTTCGGCTTTATTAAGGTCGATTTGTGGCCATATGTTGCGGATTATAGCGTTCTAGCCCAGCGAAATGGTGAGCAGGGAAATGGTCAGCCTGCTGCCGATACATTCGAACAGTATTTCCGTTCGAAAACAGACGGTTACAAGTATTTCCTTGTCACTTTGTTTAATGAATTGGATGCGCAGCCCTTATTGAAAAGGAAACTCTACGAAACATATCCCATTTTCCAGCAGGGAAGTGGCTATATCCTCTTTGACCTGGATCATCCACTCATGCCAACCCAACAACCGTGACACAACCACTTGTTTCCATCGTCTCTCCCTCGTATAACCAGGCCGAATACCTGGAACAAACCATCCAGTCGGTGCTTTGGCAGGATTATCGCCAATTAGAATATTTGATTGTGGATGGCGGCTCCACTGATGGCAGCGTGGATATTATTCGCCGTTTTGCTGGCAAGCTGGCCTGGTGGGTCTCCGAACCCGATAATGGTCAGGCAGATGCCATTAATAAGGGTTTTGCTCGCACCCACGGTGAGATCGTTGCCTGGATTAATTCAGATGACCTTTATTATCGAACTGACGTTGTCAGCCATGCTGTGCAGGCTTTTCAGGAGCACCCTGAGGTGGGCATGGTTTATGGCGACGGGATCATGGTTAATGCTGATCTGGAATTGCTCGACTGGCATCCTTACCATCAATACGCTTTGAAAGATCTGCTGGCTTTCAATGTGCTCCTCCAACCCGCTGTTTTCATGCGCCGGGATGTTTTAAAGGAGGTCGGATTTTTGATCCCTGAATTTCACGGAATTCTGGATCATAGTTTATGGGTCCGCATCTCGGCACGGCGACCGATTTTGCACATCCCGGAATATTGGGCCGTGGAACGGAGTCATGAGTCTGCCAAGACCATCGCTTTAGCTACGATGTTCGTTGACGAAGCGTTCCATTTCATCCCATCTCTTGAAAATCTCCCGGAGTTTCGCGACACATTCAGAAGATCTAAGGATGAAATTTATGCTGGATTGAATGTTTTTGCTGGCAGACGGTATATTGACGCTGGTCGATACCGGGACGCGCTCTCTTATTTTGGACGTGCGGTACGTCTCCACTTTCCAACAGCACTCAAATACTGGTATAAAATAATCCAGGCGCTGGGAGGCGCAATAGGTTTGGATAAAGTATTCTTGGGTTATCGAATCAGGCGTCGCCGGATTCAACATCACTCACAACAAATGCGCGTGAGTGAAAAAGGGGTTGAATGGGTAAGGAAATGAACCAACCCCTTGTTACAGTTGTTACTCCCTCCTTCAACCAGGCTCGTTTCCTTGAGGCCACTATTCTCTCGGTCCTGGACCAGGATTATCCCAATCTGGAATATATCATCGTGGATGGCGGGTCCACCGATGGCAGCTTGGAGATCATCCGCCGCTATTCGGACCGTTTGAGCTGGTGGGTTTCCGAAAAAGATGACGGACAGACTGACGCCATTAATAAAGGCTTTTCCAGAGCAAAAGGTGACATCCTGGCCTGGCTCAATTCAGACGATACTTACGTACCTCATGCGATCGCTGAAGCGGTTGAGTTTTTGCGTGGCAGGCCTGAGGTCGGGATGGTTTACGGTGATGCGGATTTCATTAACGAGAACGGGAGCGTCATCGGTCGATTTCCTGCGGCTCAAACTGACTATAAACGTCTACGTCGCGGGTATGTTCATATACCCCAACAGGCTTCCTTCTGGCGCGCTGAATTATGGAAACAGGTTGGCCCCCTCGACCCGTCATTCTACTTTGCCATGGATTACGACCTGTGGGTACGACTTGCACGCCTCGCCTCTCTTGAATATTTCCCACAGCTCTGGGCGAATTTCAGACTTCATTCCACCGGCAAGACCATCGCGGCAGATGAACGATGTTGGCCCGAGATGCTAAAAGTACATTTCCGGGATGGGGGAACCGGGTTTTCTATCATTGTAGCCAAATACTTCATCCGCAAGGTTTTCGCTCCATTTTGGAGTCTTCGGATGCGAAGGCGCCTTTCGGAAGGGAATAAATTAAAGTGAAAAAATTGTTGCTGAAACCTCCACTTTTTGGTGATTTCCCGCCAATGGTTTGACTGGATTGCACGCGTAAATGTCAGTTTCATTACAATTTTCTTATATGTGATACATCCGGGCGGTTTTCGGTTATTATTTAAGCATATATGCACACATCTGATTCTCCCTTCATCGCAGACTGGTTTATCGTTTCCCTGCGCTGGCTGGTTTTGATTGGGTTGATTATCAGTTTGTCTCTCGGAGGGCAACTGCTCGTTCTCCCCAACGCGGTCTTGATCGGTTTGGTATTCTGGAATATTGTCCTGACCCTGTTGGCTGGGCTAAACTTTCGCCTGGCGTATCATCGCCAGATTAGCTTGGGGGTTGATCTCCTGGCTGCTGGCCTGTACTTTATATTGGCAGGAGGGTTTGCCAGCCCTGCTTTTTGGATAATATTCCTGCCGCTGCTCACTGGTTCTATCTATTTTGAAGTCTGGGGCGCATTGGTTTCCGCTTGCCTCATGATGGTCGTTCAAATTGGAACGACCCTTCAGCAAACCCTAACTCCACTCGCTCTGCTTATTATGAGCGCCGCGGTTTTAATGACTTTTTTGATTGCCGGTACGTTTGGCTTTTTGTGCATGCGCCTTATCGAGACGATTCGACGC
Source organism: Anaerolineae bacterium (assembly GCA_041480185.1). Lineage (GTDB taxonomy): Bacteria > Chloroflexota > Anaerolineae > Anaerolineales > Villigracilaceae > UBA877. Next base: position 3,899 of record JBGOZL010000102.1, on the reverse strand, counting down.
TCTCGCCAATCTCAGTCGGAGGCCCTGCAGAAGAAACAACAAGTGGAAAACAACCGCCTGCGTGCCATCTACGGTTTAACTTCCACATTGATGGCTACACTCAATTACCAGCGCGTGCTCGATTCCCTTCTGGATTTGAGCCTGAGCGTGCTCAACCTTGAACCGGATGCTCCACCTGATGACCGCCTGATTTGCGCCGTCTTGCTGTTTTCCAAAGGGGAGGCGCTTGAGGTCGGCTCGGCACGCCGCTTGACGCCAGCCGACATGCGCGTCGTTTTGAAAGGCCAGGAAGGCGCCATCGCCCAGGCCATAGAAAATGATAAACCAGTCCTGCTCAAAGAAGTGCAGCACGATCCGGAATTGACCCGCTTTGTTACCTTCATGAGTTGCAGCGAGATATACTGCTTTCCCCTTCGCAGTGGTTTCAATGCTTATGGTGTGCTGCTATTCGGTCACCCGCAGCCAGATTTTTTCTCCGCCGGACGGCGTGAACTTTTGGATATCCTCGGCAGTCAGGCAGTGGTCGCCATCCAAAATGCACGTCTCTACCAGGACGTGGTGAATGAACGCGAACGCATGATCGAATTCCAGGAAGAGGCCCGGAAAAAGCTGGCTCGTGATCTGCACGATGGTCCCACCCAATCTGTTTCGGCAATTGCCATGCGTGTCAGCCTGGCGAAGAACATGTTGTTAAAAGATCCAAAAGCAGTTGCCGATGAATTGGGTCGCATTGAGGATTTGGCCCGCCGCACGACGACAGAGATCCGCCACATGCTTTTCACCCTGCGCCCGTTGGTGTTGGAGTCGCAGGGTTTAGTGGCTGCTTTGAAATCCATGGCTGAGAAAACAAAAGAAACATACTCTCAGAATGTGTTCATTAAAGTGGATGAAAAAACCCTCGAATCCATCGAAATGGGAAAGCAGGGTGTCATATTTTATATTGTGGAAGAAGCAGTAAATAATGCCCGAAAACATGCCCGCGCGGGGCATGTCTGGGTGAACCTCCGACAAATGGAGCCAGACCTGGCCTTGCTTGAAATCCAGGATAACGGGATCGGGTTTGATGTCGATGCGGTCAATAGGTCGTATGACCAGCGTGGCAGCCTCGGTCTGGTCAACTTGCGCGATCGAACCGAGCTTGTCAATGGTGTGCTGGATGTTCAATCTGTACCCGGCAAGGGCACCCGGGTTCAAGTCTTTATTCCCTTGACGGAAGAAGCTGCTGACCGCCTGCACCACTCTCCCGCGAAACAATAACCCCCATTCAAATGCCAACAGCTGCTGGTATCCACTACTTCCTGCACGAGGGGGGAGGGCAAAAAAAGCCGCCGCTGGTTCTCATCCATGGCGCCGGGGGTGATCATTTATCTTGGCCTCCCGAAATCCGACGCCTTGCCGGGGCGCGCGTCTTCACGCTGGATTTGCCCGGTCACGGAAAATCGAAAGGACCAGGTCGACAATCTGTCGGCGATTATGCTGAAAGTGTGATCGGGTTTATGAATGCCGCAGACCTTTCCAGGGCAGTATTCATTGGGCATGCATTGGGAGGCGCGATCGCTCTTACACTCGCAATCGACCATTCTCAGCGGGTTGCGGGGCTCGGGCTGATCGCCACTGGCGCACGCTTGCCGATTGCTTCTGCAGTTCTGGAGAATGCCGCCAATCCCGCAACTTTTATCCTGGCAATCCAGCTGCTTCAGGAACTGATGAATACCCCACTGACTGCGAAATTAGTTAAAGACCAGGTATACAAGCAATTTTGTTCCATTCGCCCAACATTATTCCATGGCGATTTGCTCGCCAGCGACCAGTTTGATGTGACCACCTGCCTTCATGTCATCCGCTCCCCGGTCTTGGTGGTATGCGGTACCGGTGACCAACTGACCCCGCGGCGCTTTTCAGAAAACCTGGCAGAACAAATCCCAGGAGCAGCCTTGCAAACGATAGATGGCGCAGGACATCTGGTAATGCTCGAGCAACCGCAGCGGGTGGCCGGGTTATTGAGCGTTTTTCTTAAGGTTATTCCTTACTCGCCAGGTGCATGATTTTAGGAAATACACGAACGGCACATTTAAAACACTATGTATCACTCCTGGGTAATGGTTGTGAATGCCATGGGTTTTTATATTAATCATGGGGAGCAAGATACATGCAACGCTGGAATTGGTACATAATAAGCGGCATGAACGATCTTATCCCCCAAAATCCAACCGGCTGCGACATTAGGCTGATGTTTAAAACCCAAAAATTTCTTTGAGAATAGGGATAGCATTCTGGATCGCCCGAGCCCGGTGGCTTAGGCGGTTTTTTTCGCCCATCTCCAACTCTGCCATGGTTAGTCCGATTTCGGGTATGAAAAAGATGGGATCATACCCGAACCCATTTGAACCGTGTTCTTCCGGAATTATTTCCCCTTCGCAATCACCCGTGGCTAGTTTTACCTCACCTGATGGCGAAGCAATTGCAATTGTTGCCCGGAAGCGTGCCATCCAGGGACGAGGCTTCCCGTCCAGTCGTTCAAGCAAATATTTCCGGCGGTCTGCATCGGTGGCATTGGGAATTGGATAGAACCGGTGCGAGTGCAAGCCGGGCTGCCCCCCCAGGGCATCCACTTCCAGGCCCGAGTCGTCACCAAGCGCAACCAATCTGCTGGCTTGGGCGAAGGCCAAGGCTTTTTTTGCGGCATTTTCGGCATAACTCTGTCCGTCCTCAACCACTTCCAGGGTTAAACCCAGATCGGCTGGAGTGAAAAGCATGAGATCGAGACCGCCCAGTAAAGCTTTGATCTCGTCGACTTTGCCGATATTGTTGGTGGCGATTAAGACATTGCGCATAGCTTATTCAAAATTGTGAGTGTCTTGTTCGATTTTATTTAATGCCCAAAGTGCGTGTTCACGAATTAGAGATTCATTTTTTTGAGCTGCACTTTCCAGGGATTGAAATGCTGCCGGGTCCCCCGAATTGCCTAACGCCACGGCGACGTTACGGAGGTAACCTTGCCTCTTGCTGCGGATAATGGGGCTGTTTTTAAATTTGTGGTTAAATTCTTTTGGGGTGAGTGCCAGTTCTGCGATCAAATCCGGTTTGGATATTCCTGGTTGTGCATTGAACCAAGGATCATGGTCATGGTTGGCAAACCTGTTCCACGGACACACCTGCTGGCATACATCACATCCAAAGACCCAATTACCCACACGTGGGCGCAGGTCAACGGGGATTTCTTTTTTATTTTCGATTGTCAGATAAGAGAGGCAGAGTCGTGCGTCGATGGTGCGATCAGGTAGGATGCAACCGGTGGGACAGGCACTGATGCAGCGTGTACACTTTCCGCAACGATCGGCTTTAAACGGAGCGTCCAGCTCCAGTTCGATTCCCAGCAGGATTTCAGCCAGCAGAAAGTATGATCCCATTTTTGGATGGATGAGGCATGTATTTTTGCCGATCCACCCTAATCCGGCGCGCTGGGCCAGGTCCCGTTCCAGGATTGGACCCGTATCCGTATACCAACGGTGAGCTACTCCACTCCCAACTTGTGTCTCGATAAAGGTTGTCAGCGTTTTCAAGCGTTCGGGAATAAGCAGATGGTAATCTCGTCCCCATGCGTATGAGGCAACCCGTCCAGCCGGACGCGAATTGTTGTTTTGCTCGCCAGATTCCGGATTCGGATACCGTATAGCGAGCACCAGGATTGATTTGCATTCCTTCAGGACCTGGCGCGGGTCAGCGCGACGGCGGTCAGTCAGGTAATCCATGGAACCATGCCGCCCCAGGGACAGCCAGCGTTCAAAGGCTGGCAAATGGGGAGGGGGGTCGGGAGTGGTCACCGCAGCCAGGGAAAATCCCAGCCTGCTGGCTTCGGCCTTTATGAGCGGGGTGAGTGACACACTGTCCCTGTTTAT
>JBGOZL010000101.1:0-6687 GCA_041480185.1 Anaerolineae bacterium | reverse complement strand
CTTGCCCGGATTTCTTTCACCAGATCGTCTACCTGTCCCTTTGTGGGGCGAACCTCCACTTCAGGATCCACCAACCCGGTCGGGCGGATGATCTGTTCCACCACCTGTTCTGCGTGACTCATTTCGTATGGGCCTGGAGTTGCAGAAGTATAGATGGTGCTGCCCATCACCTGCTCGAACTCGTCGAATTTAAGCGGGCGGTTATCCAACGCCGATGGCAGCCGGAAGCCGTACTCCACCAGCGTCTCTTTGCGGGACCGGTCGCCATTATACATGCCCCGTATCTGTGGAATGCTCATGTGCGACTCGTCGATCACCAGCAAATAATCGCTCGGCAGGAAGTCCACCAGTGTCCATGGATGGGTTCCAGGAGCGCGCTGGTCAAGCTGGCGTGAATAGTTCTCGATCCCAGCACAGGTGCCCACTTCCCTGAGCATTTCAAGGTCAAAGCGGGTGCGCTGTTCGATCCGTTGAGCTTCCAGCAATTTCTCGTTGGCTTTGTAGAACGCCACCCTCTCCTCTAGTTCTTTTTCTATATTTGCGATGGATAATTTAAGCCGGTCTTCTCCAGCCAGGTAGTGTTTGGCAGGATAGATGTCCACATGTTCCGGCTCGGACAGAATTTCACCGGTCAGCGGATTAACTTCCGAGATGCGCTCCACCTCATCCCCGAAGAATGTGACCCGGTAGCCGCGCTTATTTTCGTAGGCGGGGATGATCTCCAGGGTGTCGCCGCGCACGCGGAAGGTCCCTGGTCGCAGCTCTATGTCATTGCGCTGGTATTGTCCATCCACCAATTGACGGATCAGGGCGTTGCGCCGGCTGATTTCGCCAACTTTCAGCCCCACCACACCCTTGCCATATTCCTCCGGGTTGCCCAGGCCGTAAATGCAGGAAACCGATGCGACGATGATGACATCCCTGCGAGACATCAGGGAAGTGGTGGCAGACAACCGCAGGCGTTCGATTTCCTCGTTGATCTCAGTTTCTTTTTCAATATATAGATCATGCCGCGGAACATACGCTTCTGGCTGGTAATAATCATAATACGAGACAAAATACGAGACTGCGTTATCCGGAAAGAACTCGCGGAATTCGGCATAAAGTTGCGCTGCCAGAGTCTTATTATGAGCCATGATGAGAGCTGGTTTCTGCACCTGTTGGATGACTGATGCGATGGTGAACGTTTTACCAGTGCCGGTCGCACCGAGCAAAACCTGGTGCTTGAGTCCTCGCTGGACTCCATCTACGAGTTGTCGTATGGCTTCCGGCTGGTCACCGGTGGGTTGGAAGGGGGCTTTAAGTTTGAATTCCATAGAGTGTTTGCAAGGGATTATCACAACATGAGTTTTGTTTAATAACAATGAAATATTGGCTGAAATCATGAAAATGAGGGCAAAATGAATTTGGAGATTGTACCATCTGAAAGCGGAAAGCAGAACCCCGCCGATATCTATACTAGCTCGTGGCATTCTCCCTCCTGCTCGGAAGAGGTGGGATGGAGGCTGTCTCCAAGTCATACGACACGCTTCCGAAACAGGAGGTGACCACCAAGGTGATCCGCACCGGAGTTCTTCAATAAAATAATAATTATTCAAGCGCCCATTTATTTCTGATGTTCATAATGCATCCATAAGTATTGGACAAACAACCGGGCGTCACTCGATTCCCCAGGTGCCAGCTAATTAAAACCATTTGGAGCTTGTTTGGGAACCTCCCGGCTTACCCCTGCTCCCATCTGGCAGGGGTTGTTCACGAGGATGGGATGCGGGTAGATACCCCAAAATGGCTACCCTTAAATTAGATTGCCGTATAATATCAATTAATGGTTTTATCCAGAAACTCCAATGGCGATTATCGTTTTCGTAATCCTATCGACCATGTACACAGGAGAAATCTTTCATAAATGTTCTCCTATTTGCTCTCTATGAGGCAATATGACTGATATCTCTTCTTCCCCCAGTTTGACAATCAAAATCGGACCTGATTCCGGCAAGGTTTTTTACCTTTCGGAAGGGGTTTTCATCATCGGCCGTAAGCCACCTGCCGACATTGTCGTTGAGCATCCTTTAGTCTCATTAAAGCATGCCAGGCTTTCATTCAATCAGGGAAGATATTTCCTCGAAGATTTGGACAGCAAGAACGGCACCTTTATCAACAAGAAGCTGATCCAGAGTCGGCAGGAACTGGCTGACCAGGATGACATTTCACTCGGCCCGATCATTCATCTTGTTTTTAGCCTGCCGCCCGAGGTCCCAAAACCCTTATTGCAAGCGGCTACCAAGGGGACAGGAGAGTCTCCTCGACCCCAGTCCGAGAAAACCGTCTTGGATCTGAATGCGTCCCAGGTCAACCTTCGCTCTGCTATGCCAGTCATTCCTCCAGAAATTACGGTCACAGTGGCGGGGCAGGAAACACAATCTTATTCCTTGATCAAGGACAAAATTACGATTGGTCGAGCGGATGATAATGATATCGTCATACCATCGATGATTGTTTCGCGCCACCATGCCACGCTTAACCTGGTGAAGAACGGGTACGAGATCGAGATCGCTGCCGGTACAAAGAATGCACTCACCTGCCAGGGACGCTCGGTTCAAACAAGCAAGCTGCTGGCGCACGGGGATGTACTGCGCATCGACAGTGAAATCCCGGGCATGATGGTCAGCCTGTCTTACCAGGCTCCCCTGCAAGCAGCAACCAAAGTTCCATTTAGCGTCCAATTTGGCGATAAGGACGTCTTGACATTTGGGCGGGATGCCAAGAACGAAGTTGTCCTCGACATGCCGAATGTCTCGCGGTTCCATGCCCAGGTGACCCGGGTAGGGCGCCGCTATTATGTCACCGATCTGCATAGTGTGAACGGCACGTTCGTCAATGATAAGCGTGTAACTGGGAATGTCTGGCTCGAGCCTCAGGATACAATCCGTATCAGCGGTTACCGGCTGGTGCTTGGGCAGGACCAGTTCACCCGCCACGACGAATCCGAAGAAGGTGTGAAGGTGGAAGCAATCCACCTGAACAAGTGGGTGAAGAAAGATCTCAACCTGCTCCAGGATATCTCCCTTTCCTTCCAACCCAGGGAATTCATTGTCATCGTTGGACAGAGCGGAGGCGGCAAGTCCACCCTGCTGGATGCCATCGCCGGCTACCGCCCGGCCACCAAGGGGAAGGTCTATGTGAATGGGATCGACATCTATCGCAACTTTGATGCCATCCGCAACCAGATCGGTTATGTCCCCCAGCGGGATATCATCCATATGGAGTTGACAGTCTATCAGGCGCTTGATTTTGCCGCTCAGTTGCGCATGCCTCCCGATACCAAACCGGAGGAACGCCACAAGCGCATTATGGAAGTGCTGGATGATCTCGACCTGGCCCACCGCAAGGACCTGCAGATCAGCGGGTTGAGTGGAGGCCAACAGAAGCGGGTTTCCATCGGGGTGGAGCTGTTGACCAGCCCCAGTCTCTTCTTTCTGGATGAACCCACCTCGGGCTTGGACCCGGGGACGGAAACAACCTTCATGCACCTGATGCGCCGGCTGGCGGACCAGGGGCGTACGATCATTGTGGTTACGCATGCCACCAAGAACGTCATGTTGGCTGACAAGGTCGTCTTCCTGGCGCGCGGCGGCTACGTAGCCTGGTATGGTCCCCCGGATGCCGCCCTGGCGTATTTTGACAAATATCGCAGCGAAACTGAGCAGCGCACTAGTTCGATCGAATTCGATAATATCTATTCCATCCTTGACGATCCTTCAAAAGGGAAGGCCGGCGAGTGGGCTGAACGTTATCAAGCTGATCCGGTCTGCGCAAAGTTCATACTCGAACCTCTAAAGGAACAGGAGAAAGACCACCCAGGAGCACAGGCGGTCGCGCCCGTGAAAATGGAAAAACGCAAAGGTTCGCTGCGGATTTCCCTGCATCAATTCAAAGTGCTCTCCAAACGTAATTTGACGATAATCCGGCGTGACCGTTCAGCAATGGTCCTGATGCTCGCAGCCGCCCCGGGAGTGGCTGCGCTCGACCTGTTACTGGCTCCAGCCATGGGGAGGGCACCGTTCAGTTTCGCAAGCGGGGATGCCGCCAACGGGGCAATCACCCTGTTCATGATGACAATCTATGCCCTTCTGGTGGGTGGGATGTCACAAATGCGTGAGTTCGTCAAGGAATCCAATATTTACAGGCGCGAGCGGCTGGTCAACCTGCGCATCCTGCCCTATGTAAGTTCCAAAGTCTCGGTGGCGATTCTCCTGGCTTTCTGGCATGCCCTGGCATATACGGGGGTGCATTATATTGCTTTCCGAATGCCGGGTGGTTTCCTGGATTTCCTCGCAGTGTACGTCACCATGATCCTGGCAGTGCTGACCGGCATGCTGCTGGGCCTATTGGCCTCGGCGGTGGCACCCAACTCCGCTTCAGCCCCCCTGACCACGATAATGTTTGTCATCCCCTTGATCGTACTGAGTGGCATCCTGGCGCCGATCCCTTCAGCCATCAGCCAGTTCGCCTCCACCCGCTGGGCGTTCCAGAGCCTGTTGGGCATCGTCGGGGCGGGATCGGATGTGGCTGCGGATGCCTGCTGGTACTTGGATAAGGACCTGCGCGACAGCCTGACCCTGGAAGACAAAACCAGCCAGGGCTGTCTCTGCATGGGTGTTCAGATGTTCAATGAGAATACCTGCGGTTTCCCGGGGATTGGTAGCTTGTACACTCCCGAGATCTCCCAGGTTGAGCCTGTGAAGCCCACACCGCTGCCGGACCCACCGCTGGAGCCGGTCATCCCGGATGCACCTGCCGCGCCTGAGGATAAATTCGACCAGGTGAAAATGGCCCAGTACATGAACGCTCTCGTCTCCTATCAGGATCAGGCCCGGGCGATCCAGGATAATTATCGCAACGAGATGGACCTCTATCAGGTCCAGGCCGATGTCTATTCAAGCCAGATGAGCAAATACCAGGAGCAGATGGCCCGGTTTAATATTGCGCGTATCTCGGCAGTGAAGGGAGCGGAAGGGATCATAGAGAGTGTCAACACGATGTACAGTTGGGCATGGGTGAATAAAAGCGACCCCGGGATCTATGTCCCCTGGTTGTTAAAGACCTGGTTCGCCCAGGTCGAGATCTGCGTGGTCTACTTCCTGGTCACCCTTTACCTGATCAAGAGGAAGGATGTCAAGTGAACAGGCGCGAATTCTGTTGTGCGGACCTTGTGCAGGACGACCCTCAGCCTAAAGGAGACTTCCATGAATAAGGGGAAACTGACTATTATTAAAGGGATTGTGTTGGCGTGCCTGTTCCTGTTGGGCGGCACCTCTGGCTGTGGAGCTGCACAACTCGACCCGATCTCGCGAACCCTCACCCCACTGAGTGCCTCCGTAAGGGGCACCGCCACCGCCCGGGCAGGCAGTGGAGGGGTGGAGGATGCACTGCAGACCGCCATTGCAGTTGCCACCCAACGTTCGCAGGTGGTCTATGCCACGCAGACAGCGAACGCGGCTCTGAATGAACCAGCACGGTTGGCTACCGTGACAGCCATGGCCCCGGTCGTGGCGGAATTGCCACGTTATGGTATCGATATCAGCGATGGTTATGTAGCCTGGATGCACAACCCGGTGATGATCAACCTTCAGGGCTATATGACCAACGGATACAAGAACGATTATCCCCTGATCACCGCCGCGGATTTTGTGATCGCGGCTGATATTAAAATGGATAGCATTGGCAGCATGTCTGGCTGCGGGTTCATGTTCCGCTCGAACGGTGATCCGAAAGAACCCGACCAGTACTCCGTTCTCATCACCCGGGTAGCTACCGGATACTTGGCTTTCATGGCCACCGCCAAAGGCAATATTGCCAATTTCAGTTATTACTTCCCTAAAAGTGTGGATAAGTCCTTTAACTGGTTCAACAATGAAACCAACCGGCTAGCCGTGGTCGCCCGGGGTGACCTGATCGATATGTATACGAATGGTCACCTGATAGCAGAGGTGGATACCACCCTTCCGCCTCCGAACCAAGTCCCCAGCCTACCGACGATTCAACTGCCTCCTGGGGCCACCGCCCAACAGCAGCAGGACTTTCAGAATATGAATGCCCAGTATGACGATGCGTTCAAGATGATCAATTCCCAACTCGCCAAAGCAAGGTCGAATTTCTTGGCCGGTCATGCCGTCTATTCGGATGGTATGCTCGGGTTCATCGCATTTAACCAATCAGGGACGATGACCTGTACGTTTGAAAACGCCTGGTTGTTCATCCTGAATCGCTAGGAAACCTTGAAATCCCCACCTACTCAATTTTTAACAAATTTGACCTAGTCACTCTTGAAACATTCCAATATGCGGGCATACCTTGTAAAAATAGAACATAAGTTCTATTCTATCATAAAATTGCCCCTAGCTCTCGCGGCGATTTTGTGTTTTTGGCAAATCATATTTGAATTTACGGGGTTGGCATGGGAGGGAAGGTCCCCGCATCGGCATACCAAGCGCCAGGATCGATTCCAGTTGTAGTCAGTCCGGCAGTGACCGTTACGTCAATGAAAGAGTGATCGTTACAACCATAAACCAGTCCGCTGGGGACCATTTTAGTGTAACCACCTGCAAAAGATGGTGAGTATGTCCAGTAAGAGACAACATGATATTTGCCAGCTGGCAACCCTGTAATCGTGTAACTTGATTGGTT
>JBGOZL010000100.1:0-6699 GCA_041480185.1 Anaerolineae bacterium | reverse complement strand
ATGTGGTTCTGGATGGAGTGCTGGGCACGGGATTCAAACTGCCCATGAAGGCTGATATTAGCAAAGTTCTCGGGACGGTGAAAAAAATCCTCAAAACCATTGAATGGCAGCCCATAATTGTTGCAGTAGATTGCCCATCTGGCGTGGATTGCGATTCTGGTGAGGTCGCAGAAGAATGCATCACTGCTGATGCGACGGTCACCCTTGCAGCAGTAAAACAAGGCTTGCTGAAACTTCCCGCCTATGATTTGATAGGTGAATTACGGGTTGTGGATATTGGGTCCCTTGATGATTTAAAATCCTGGCAAATGGTCAAAAATGAAGTGGGCAATGAAATATTGGCAGCCTCTCTTTTACCGGATCGTCCAACAAATGCCCACAAGGGAACGTTCGGCACGGTGTTGGTTGTAGCTGGTTCTGTAAATTACACAGGCGCCGCACTGCTTGCTGGTAAGGCTGCATATCGTATCGGAGCTGGGTTAGTTACGCTCGCTGTTCCTGCTCCACTTCACACTTCCCTTGCAGGTCACTTTCCCGAAGCGACCTGGCTTCTCCTGCCCCATGAGATGGGTTCGATTTCCACCGCCGCAGCTGAGGTTGTGTCAAACAATCTGGAACGCGTTACATCACTTCTAATTGGTCCAGGCTTGGGATTGGATGATACCACCAAGGATTTTATCGGAAACTTGCTGGGTGGCGCGACAGTGAAAACCCCGCATGCACGCTTGGGATTTGTTCAACCGTCCGGATCGAAAGGCAAGCAGAAACTCGTCTCTCTCCCCCCGTTGGTGATCGATGCTGATGGCTTGAAACTTCTGGCAAAAATACCCGATTGGAGTAAATTGCTACCGGCAACTGCCATTCTTACCCCACACCCTGGCGAAATGTCTGAGTTAACGGGATTGGCGATCGATAATATCCAGGAAAATCGGTTGGAAATTGCGGTTAAATACGCTGCAGAATGGGGACATGTGGTTGTCTTGAAAGGCGCATTTACGGTCGTAGCCGCACCGGATGGACGGACCACGACCATTCCTGTCGCAACTCCCGCCCTGGCTCATGCGGGTACGGGAGATGTGCTTGCAGGAATCATTGCTGGCTTGCGCGCGCAGGGTCTGGAAGCTTATGAAGCTGCCCATCTCGGAGCATGGGTGCATGCCCAATCGGGGTTGGCCGCTGCCGTGGTATTGGGGAGTACTGCAGCTGTGCTTGCCGGCGATGTTCTGGATTCAATGATCGAAGTGCTGGCAGAGTTGGAATAAATCAAAATATGTCGAGCGGAATCTAAAATGAAAAGAGTCCGGTATAACCGGACTCTTTTTTGTGATTATAAGATCCTTAGCCTTTCAAGAACTCTTGCACGGATTCTTTGCTGATTCTATAAGCATTTCCGAGTTGTTTTGCTTTTAGGCTGCCGTCTTTAATGGCTGAAAGCACATCTTCTTCAGATACTTTCAGGAAGCCGGCGGCCTCGGCGGGGGTCATTACGTCAGGCATCGCTCCACCTTTGGGAGCACCTCCAGGGGGAGGTTGTTGCTGCTGCTGACCTGATTGCATTCCCCCTTGCAGGGCTTGTCCCATCAAGTTGCCAATACCCATCCCGGCGCCAATGCCGGCAGTAAGTCCAGCCCCGCCGCTGGGATTGGATGCTGCATCACGCATGGCATCTGCTGCCTGCAACTGGGTATATGTTGCCATGTCGAGCATACCCATCGCCCGTAATTCTTCGGCGGATTTGTCGGACGGTTTCAGATTGCCTACATAGAATGATTTTAGTGTTAGGCCGACCGCATTAAAGTCCTCTTCACCGAGAGATCTGACGTACCCACCCAGTTCAATGGTCTTGCCGATCATTTCGGGAACCGCGTATTTGGCAGCCCATTCGCCGAGTGTATCCTGGAGTTTCGAGAGTAGAATGCTTCGTAAGCGCTCTTCGATCTCGTCAATCCTGTAGGCGGCCTGTTTTCCTACGATCTGGATAATGAATTGTTGCGGATCTTTAACTTGAAAACTGTAGGTACCAAATCCTTGCAGGAGCGCCACACCCAGCCCCATCCCCGGATTGCGAACAATGATTGGTTGCGGTGTTCCCCATTTCCTGTTTGGAAATTCTTTCATCGCAACGAAATAAACTTCGCATGGGAATGGCGTCCGGTCATTGAAGGCTTTTCCAATGAAATCGATCAGCTTCGGAATGTTCGCTGTGGCAATGACGTGCCGCCCGGGTCCGAACAGATCCAGGGCTTGGCCATCGCGGAAGAAGACGGCTGTCTGCCCGTCACGGACAATTACGTTGGAACCGATCCGGTAATCGCCTATGGTTGTGTTATCCGGGAAACGATGGACGATTTCGTCCGTCATTTCGTTTGAATATTCAATAACATCAAATATGCGAGCCATTTTGTCTCTCCTTTACACTGAACTAATTTATTATATGCGAAGCATGGTATTGATACAAGCTATTTTATCCTGTTTAATCTACGCTGTCGCTACTGAAAAGTTTTATTTAATATGATAAGCCAAAACCAGGGTGCCATATTGATTGCTATTCTTCAACCCGAATTCCATTATTGGATCTAGAGGCCGCTCCTATCGACAGGCAATTAAACCTTGGATAAGTCAATTATATTACCAGGCGTCCTGGGTCTCACCCTTTGTCTAGTAGTGGCTGGGTGGCGGGTCTATCTTGGATCCTTCATATGCTTCCCGGAGCTACTATTGCGCAACATGAGCACTTCGGCCATGATGCTCACAGCGATTTCTTCCGGTGTTTCAGCCCCGATTCCCAGCCCCATGGGCGAGTGGACAGTTTTCAACTGCTCGTCAGAAATTCCGGATTCATTGAGGCTTTTTACCGTTTCAGACCAGCGCTTGCGCGAGCCGATAACGCCAATATAACCAGCTTTGCTTTCCACTAAAGCTGGCAGACCAGCAACATCAATGTTGTTGCCCCGCGTGGTAAGGATCAGAGCAGTCTGCTGGGTAATTTTCATGTGTAGGGGAAGCTCGGCCATAGGTACATTTTGGAACTCGTCTGCATCGGGGTTTGACTCGGGGGTACAAAACTCAGGTCGATCATCCGAGACAACGACATGAAAGCCAAGCCATTTGGCGAGATGTGCCACGGCTTTACCGACATGCCCGCCGCCGATTACGACAACTATGGATGGTGGCAGAATAGGTTCCACGAACACCTCCACCTGACCTCCGCAAACCCCAGGATCTCCTCTGGAAGGGTCGGTCATTTTGTAGGATAGCAGGCGCGGCTGACCATCTTGAAGGGAAGCCAGTGCCTCCTTCCTGACACGATTTTCCAGTTCCCCGCCTCCTACCGTGCCAAGGATTTCCCCATTTGGATAAACCAGCATCTTGCTGGTGCTGTGGCGCGGGGTAGAGCCGCTGGTTTTTACCACTGTGCATAGTGCAGCGGGTTGCAGGTTTGCTTCGAGTTCTAAAAGAGCCTCGAAAATAGTTTTCACGGGTACCCGAAGTTTTTATATGAGCATCAATATATTCTAATGCTGTTTACGACAATTCTTTTGTCTGTACTCGCACGCGGATGGCTTCAACAAGAGCATGAACGTATTTTAAACCTGATCTGGTCGGTTTTTTCTCAAGGTGCTTCCAGCGCCGTGCTTCGAAGAAAAGGCATGTGCGCAGGTCCGTTAGGGATTGGCTAAGATCTTTGTTCTCTTTATGCAATGCCACTCCCTCCTTTGCTACCTCGCGGCATTTCTGGACAGATCCACAATGTTCGTAACCGTTAAAAGATTGAGCAAAGGGGACAATTTTAATCCATGCGGCCCGTCGGGAGGGAATATCTTCCGCAAGAAGTTGAGAATTGGGTATTTTATCCATGGTTACCTTTCAAGCAGTCCTAACACAACAGGTAATAATTGTTTTTTGCGCGAAACCGCACCTTCAGCGAGGCGAGTCCCGTCAGGTTGTGGAGGGTAGGGGAGGTCGGAGAGTTGCGGCGGTTCATCAGTTAGAAGCAGCCGGCTGGAACCATTTACTACGTCCGTAACCATCAACATGGCGAAATCCAGGGCACGTTTATCTCGCAAAGTGGTTAAAGCTATCTTCAAGTTGGCAAGGTGATCGGTAAGTTGCATCAGATCGGTAACTTCAGCCTGGGCTATGGCGAAGCGCAAGCCACCCGCCTCGTAAAGTTTCATATCTGTATTAACGATTTCCTCGGAAGTACGCGTCGAAAGACCAGCACTGGCACCCAATACCTTGGTGCCAAATGATTGCACTGTTTCCCCCGCCAATGCGCTGCCGCGAATAAAGGCCCATCGCCCTAGCCTCTCGGCTGCCTTTTTATCCCGAATGGTGGTTGTCGGCGAGGTCATGATGAGCGTATCCGCGAGAAGTCCTGAAAGGAGCAACCCGGCAAGTTGTGGAGGTGCGCTTAAACCGGCTTCTTCGATCTTTTCCGAGACCAGGGTGCTTGTGCTCCCAACTATATCTACGCTGAATTTGATCGGGACATGGGTGGACGGGTTGCCAAGACGGTGGTGGTCTAGGATTTCCAGCAGTTCAGCTTCCTCCAGGTGGGCAATCGCCTGGCGCGGCTCGTTATGATCCACCAGAATCACTTTCAAACGTGGCGGGTTGAGTACGTCGCGCTGTCGGCAAATCCCCAGGTAAAGTCCTTTTTCATCGACCACAAAAAAATCATCTCCTTCTTCGCGTAAAATTCGTCGGAGTGAATCACGAATTCGGCTTGTCACCTGGAATTTGGGGACTTTAGGATCACACGCCTCCTGGCAGGGAACTCCCAGAATTTCAGCCAAACTTGCGTCCTGGTGTTTCGGATTTGGACCGATTAACTTGTTCACCAACCTGAAAAGGCTGGTTCCTGTGACTAATCCACACGGGGTGCCGTCCTCTTCCACCACCGGAGCCACACCCCAGGTTCGAGCAGCGATTCCCCAGGCCTCACGAAGGGAAGCTTCCGGTTTGACAGTGTCTAGGTGCCGGGTAATTGATTCAAACCGTGGGGAGGCATCATTCAAGAGGAGAGGGGCCTCCAAGCCTAATTTTTTGAGCACCCAGCCTGTCTGCGGGTTGACTGCGCCGGCACGGGCCGCGACGGTTTGTGCACCATCGCGCTCGTGAAGAAGCCAGGCATAGCCCATCGCTGCAGCAACTGTGTCTGTATCGGGGTTTACGTGACCGATTATGTAAATCTTATCTGCCATGAATTCTCCAAAAGTAGGAGGGCAACTAGCTTCTTCAGATGTCCTTTCGTCCCCGTTCCTATTTTTTACTCGGAAGAAGAACTATTCTGAGATATTGACATCGTTTCGTGTAGTCCATTAATGCTTGATCGATTTCTGAGATTTAATGCTCTCCAGATCTTTTCTGGTGTGATCGGGATTTCATCCATATTCACACCCAGTGCATCCAGTATAGCATTTCCTACCGCAGGTGCAACCCCATCCATGGGGATTTCTGCCACCGCTTTGATTCCAAACGGATGGGAAGGTTCGAATGTTTCAACGAAGATGGCGTTTAATTCGGGTGTTTCGTTGGCTCGGAAAATATGATAATCACTAAAATCGCACTCACGAGCACGGCCTTTTTCGTCGTAAACCATTTCCTCGCAAACTGTGTACCCAAGTGCCTGGATCATACCGCCCTCGATCTGGCCGGATGCGGTCAACGGGTTGACGATCACTCCACTATCCACTGCCATGCATAATTTATCCGCGGTGACCGCACCGGTTTCAATGTCTATTGTCACCTCGGCGAACTGGGCTGCGAATGGGGGAGGAGCGGCAGGCGAAACATAAGATCCCATCCCCATGATTTGTTCTTGATCCTTATGATGGAGAGTGTCCAAGGCGATCTCGGTTAAAGATACAGACCGGCCATCTGGTGCTAACGCGAATTTGTCCTGCAATTGAATGTCATCTGGTTTTATAATGATCCCTATATCGGAATTTTCTACCTCTGTGTTAAGGATTTTCGCGGCTCGTAGTTTGATGCGCTCCGCGGCCATTTGCGAAGCACGGATGACGGCGGTACCAGAAATATATGTAGTCGAAGATGCATACGCACCTTTGTCGAAGGGAGTGATATCGGTGTCGGATGCATAAACCAGGATGTCATCTGTTGGAACGCCTAGGACTTCAGCGGCCATTTGTGCCAGCACTGTGTCAGTACCTGTCCCCAGGTCAGTTGCTCCAATCAACAAGTTGAAGGATGCATCCTCGTTCATTTTTATGGATGCTCCCCCCATATCAAGATAAGGAATTGCTGTTCCTTGCATGACGAGGGCTACGCCAATTCCTTTACGATATTTCGACCTGGTGTTTCCTCCCAGGTGCCATTTGTCATTTCCAAATTTTTCATTCCATCCAATCGCAATCTTTCCTTCCTGAACGCATTGCTCAAGGCCGACGCTATTTACAGTCTCCGGGTGGGGTTCCCTTCCTTCATTCCAGGCGGTACTGAAGGGATGGAATTCACCTGATCGAATGGCATTCTTCAAGCGGAATTCAAGAGGATCGATTCCAAGATCGCGGGCAATCTTTTCCATGTGGCGTTCCACCGGCCAGAAGCCCTGCGGAACACCGTACCCGCGGAATGCACCCGCTGGCGGGGTATTGGTGTAGACCACGTCAGCGTAGAAGCGGATATTCGGTGATTTGCGGTATTGTCCATCCCCTACATAAAGTGCCATGGACT
>JBGOZL010000099.1:0-6704 GCA_041480185.1 Anaerolineae bacterium | reverse complement strand
GTCTGCGGCATGGGTCCATCCGGCGCTGCCACCACCAGGATGGCACCATCTATCTGCGCTGCCCCGGTGATCATGTTCTTGATGTAGTCGCGGTGTCCCGGCATGTCCACGTGGGCATAGTGACGCTTGTCGGTCTCGTATTCCACGTGCGCAATATTGATCGTGATGCCGCGCGCCTTTTCCTCCGGCGCATTATCGATCGAATCGTATGCTCGAAATTGCGCTTTCCCCAAGAACTGGCTGTACTTAGTGATCGCCGCCGTCAATGTCGTCTTGCCATGGTCAATATGTCCCATGGTCCCCACGTTCATGTGCGGTTTCGTCCGCTGATACTTCTGCTTCGCCATAAATTCTTGCTCCTTCTAGGATATTCCAAAGAATTATGAATTAAGAATTTCATGCGCCACAGATTCTGGTACAGGCGCATAATGGTCAAATTCCATTGAAAAAACTCCCCTTCCCTGAGTTGTGGAGCGAAGTTCGGTCGCATATCCGAACATTTCACCCAGCGGTACCGTCGCATTAATCGCCTGGGCATTCCCAGGGCGCATTTCCATGCCCCGGATAGTTGCCCTGCGCGCGTTTAGTCCACCGATAATATCACCCAGGAATTCTTCTGGGGCGACTGCTTCCACTTTCATAATCGGCTCCAAAAGGACTGGTCCGCCTTTACGCACACCTTCTTTAAAAGCGAATGTGGCTGCCATTTTAAAAGCCATCTCGTTCGAATCCACTTCATGGAAGGATCCATCGAATAAGGTTACCTTTATGTCAACCACTGGATATCCAGCCATTACACCACTTTCAGAAACTTCTTTAATACCTTTTTCTACTGCTGGAATATACTCTCGGGGGATGGCACCGCCAGTAACCTTATTCTCAAAAACAACGCCGCTACCTCGTTCACCTGGTTCAAGGGAAATCACCACATGCCCATATTGCCCATGACCACCGGTTTGCTTGACATATTTATAATTTACTTCTTCCACAGGCTTCGTAATTGATTCGCGGTATGCCACGCGTGGCTTGCCAACGTTGGCTTGCACACGGAATTCGCGCATCATTCGGTCTACAATTACATCCAGATGTAATTCCCCCATCCCGGAAATAATTGTTTGGCCTGTATTCTCATCGGAGTGGACGCGGAACGTTGGATCTTCCTCAGAGAGTTTCTTCAGGGCCTCGCCCATTCTAGCCTGGTCAGCACTCGTTTTCGGTTCGATTGCAACCGAGATAACCGGTTCTGGGAAGGTAATGTTTTCAAGCATGACCAATCTGTTGTCACAAAGCGTATCGCCAGTAAACGTATCCTTGAAGCCCAACACAGCTACAATATCACCAGCTCGTACTTCGGTGACATCTTCCCGATGGTCGGCGTACATGCGTAACAGACGTCCAATCCGCTCACGCTTCCCTTTCGTAGAATTAGTGACCATTTGACCCTGGTTCACTGTTCCTGAATAAACTCGGAAATAAGCTAATCTTCCCACATAAGGGTCGGTAACAATTTTAAAGACTAGAGCGCTTAAAATTGCGTCATCCTTAGGGGGCAATTCAACAACTTCGTCTGTTCTTGGGTCCATGCCATGAACCGGGGGAACATCCAGCGGCGAAGGCAAATAGTCAATTACTGCATCTAACACCAACTGAACTCCCTTGTTTCGGAGTGAACTTCCACAAAAAACCGGTGCAGCTTTACTGGTCAAAACTGCCTGACGGAGAGCTGTTTTTAATTCTTCATTACCGATTTCTTTGCCTTCGAGATATTTGACCGTCAAGCCATCATCAAGTTCGGCTATACGCTCCACCATGGAATGGCGGCGCTCTTCGGCTTCCGTCTTCAAATCGGCAGGAATTTCAGCCTCACGCGGCTCCCTGCCCAATTCGTCATCCCAATAGACCGCTTTCATCACCATCAGGTCAATAACACCCTGGAAGGACGATTCCAATCCTATAGGCATTTGCATTGCAATCGGGTTGGCACCCAAGCGTTATTTGATGCTTTCTATCGTACGCTCAAAGGAGGCACCGGTTCGATCCATCTTGTTGGCAAAACAAATTCGCGGCACACCATATCGGTCTGCCTGACGCCATACTGTCTCACTTTGCGGTTCCACACCCTGAACTGCATCGAAAACAACAATCCCACCATCCAGAACCCGCAATGAGCGTTGCACTTCCGCTGTAAAGTCAATGTGGCCGGGGGTGTCAATAATATTGATTTGAAAACCCTTCCACTCCGCAGTCACAGCGGCAGAGACAATGGTGATACCCCGCTCGCGCTCCTGTTCCATCCAATCCGTGACTGTCGTCCCATCATCGACGGATCCCAGACGATGAGTCTTGCCCGTATAAAACAGGATCCGCTCGGTGGTAGTTGTCTTACCAGCATCAATGTGTGCAATGATGCCGATATTTCGATAGCGTTCGAGCGGAAAAGCACGGGCCATTTCTTCCTAAACCTGGTTGATAAGTTTCTGAACCGCCAATTACATGCGGTAATGTGAAAAGGCACGGTTGGCATCTGCCATCTTGTGGGTTTCTTCACGCTTACGGATGGCAGCGCCTTCGTTTTTGAATGCATCCAAAAGTTCGTCCGCCAATTTTTCCGCGAAGGATTTTCCGGAGCGCGCCTTGGACGAATCGAGCACCCAACGGATTGCCAGCGTAGTACGGCGGGCCTGAGGAACCTCCATTGGCACTTGATATGTGGCACCGCCCACACGGCGGGGTCGGACTTCCATGGCTGGCGCGACATTTTTCATTGCGGTGTCAAAGATCTCTACAGGATCTTTACCGCCGCTCCGTTCGCGGATAATATCCAGCGTTTCATACATCACATTTGTTGCCGTACTTTTCTTTCCTCGGTGAAGCATGTGATGAATCATGGTCTGGATGGCAACACTGTTGTAGCGGATATCGGGAAGGATCTCACGCTTTTCTGGCTTTGCACGTCGCATATTAATACTCCATCAAACAAATTAACTAAGCGGTAGTTTCTTTCGGACGCTTCGCACCGTACTTTGACCGGCTTTGTTTCCGGTTGTTGACGCCAGTGGTATCGAGCGATCCACGCACGATATGGTACCGTACACCTGGCAAGTCTTTCACACGGCCACCGCGTACCAGCACCACTGAGTGTTCCTGCAACTGGTGACCCTCACCCGGTATGTATGCGGTGACTTCAAGGCCATTTGTTAAGCGGACTCGGGCGATCTTTCGAAGTGCCGAATTCGGTTTCTTGGGGGTGGTGGTTCGGACGACAGTACAGACGCCACGCTTTTGCGGGGCGCCCTTGGCCTGGCGTACACGGCGCTGTTTCTTCGTATTGAGGGTATACAGCAACGCCGGGGCCTTGCTCTTGATTTTTTTAGACTCTCGTCCTTTGCGAATCAACTGATTAATTGTTGGCACGTTCGCCTCCGAAAAAAAATACTTGATGAATACCAAGTTTTGTCAATAATTGAGGCCATCGCAAACGTGCCAGATGGCCTCACTCGTACAAAATACGCAGTGGGCGTTGCGAAGCAGCCGCCCATTTAGGCAACGAACTCCAATTTTATCATGACGGTGTGAAGCCCGTCAAGGAAATTGCTAAGGTCTTTCGCGTTTGTTAATTTTCACAAGCTCTTCGCCGATATCGATCAGGCCGGTCGTGTATTTTGGCGGATGAACTTTTTCTTCATCCTTGCCAAACTTAATGACCTCACCAGTATCGGTGACTGCCTCTACTGCCAACCCAAGGGATTGCAATTCTTTAACCAGCACTCGGAACGAAGCCGGGATGCTTGGCTCTTCAATTTGTTCACCCTTGACAATGGCTTCATATGTATTCACGCGACCTTGAACATCATCAGATTTGACAGTCAGCATTTCCTGCAGGGTATATGCCGCACCATAAGCTTCCAACGCCCATACTTCCATTTCACCAAAGCGTTGTCCACCAAACTGAGCTTTCCCTCCGAGGGGTTGCTGGGTAACCAAGCTGTAAGGTCCGGTAGAACGGGCATGCACCTTGTCTTCAACCAGATGGTGTAATTTGAGCATGCTCATCACCCCCACGGTGACTGGTTGGTCATATGGATCACCCGTCTTACCGTCGTGCAGGACCTGCTTGCCAAGGATGGGGGCTGGGACTCCCCATTCTAGGGTTACAGCTTGGATCGTGGCTTGCAACTTTTGGTCTGACACGTTATCGTGTCCGAAAGTATGCAGCCAAAGTTTAAGGCAGGCATGGACGGCATTCTGATCATATGATTTCCGTTGTGATGGTACCGGAATTTCATCAGTAAAGATGGTGTTTGGATCAAAATCGTGATCCCGCAGCCATTCAGTCACAGTTGCGTGGCGGGCATAATTCTCTTCGTTCAGCTGATATACATCGTAACCGCGCTCGCCCAGCCATTGCTCCAGATACAAACGACGGACTTCATCATCATCCTCGATCATGTCGGGGGTATATTCCTGTTCTTTCAGCCAATTCCAGGCAGTATCAGCAGTTTCCTTCCAGGCATAATCCACCATCCAGGCACGAGCCAACTCAGCTTCGATCTCCTCTTCAGTGGCACCGTCAAAGACCGGGGTGATCGCACGAAAACCCAGTTTTTGTGCAGCCCAGCCCAAATGAACTTCCAACACCTGCCCAAGATTCATACGTCCTGGGACACCAGTCGGATTTAGTATGATATCCACAGGTGTTCCGTCATCCAGGAAAGGCATGTCTTCGACTCGAATTACCCGGGAGACAACTCCCTTATTGCCATGGCGACCAGCCATCTTATCACCAGCGGTAATCTTGCGGCGTTGGGCGACGGAGACACGCACCATCATATCTACCCCCGCAGAAAGATCAGCATTATCTTCGCGGGTGAATACTTTAACGTCTACTACTTTGCCCCGCTCGCCATGAGGCATTCGCAGGGAAGTGTCTTTCACATCGCGGGATTTCTCGCCGAAAATGGCCCGCAGGAGGCGCTCTTCAGGGGTCAATTCTTTTTCACCCTTGGGTGTGATCTTGCCGACTAGGATATCATTCGGCCCGACTTCGGCACCTATGCGTATAATCCCGCTTTCATCGAGATCTTTAATGGCCTCTTCACCGACATTTGGAATATCTCGGGTAATTTCCTCCGGGCCAAGTTTAGTATCCCGCGCTTCGACTTCGTATTTTTCAATGTGAATTGAGGTAAAGCGATCATCCTGCACAAGGCGCTCGGAAATCACGATCGCATCCTCGTAATTGGCACCTTCCCATGACATAAAAGCTACTGTAACATTTTGTCCAAGGCCCAATTTACCTCTTTCGGTTGAGGAAGAATCCGCGATGATATCGCCAGTATGGATCACCTGGCCCTTGATTACCGCCGGGCGTTGGTCTATGCATGTTGACTGATTGGAACGTTGATACTTGCGCAGATTGTAAATATGATTATTGCCGTCTTTTTCTTTAACAGCAATGGAGGAGCCTGTTACTGAGACAACATCACCATCTGCTTCAGCAACAATTACCTGACCGGAATCCAAGGCAGCAAACGGCTCCATGCCGGTAGAGACGATTGGAATTTCCGGGCGCACCAGCGGTACTGCCTGAGCCATCATATTCGAACCCATCAGAGCACGGTTGGCATCGTCATGCTCTAGAAAGGGGATAAGTGCAGCACTGATGCCGACCACTTGGTGAGGAGCAACATCCATGTAGTCCAAGTTTTCTGGTGCAGTGAAGATAAAGCCTGAATGGTAACGACAGGATATTCGCATGGTCTCAAATTCGCGAAACTCTGTCAGGACCGCGTTCGCCTGGGCAATAACGTATTTGTCTTCCGCATCAGCTGAAAGATATTCAAATTCATCAGAAACGAATGGGACGATGGCGACATCACGTTTTACCTTGGCGATTAACTTTAACGTCTTGGATGTGATGCGCTCTCCTGCCTTTACAAGCAATTCTCCGCTCTTGGGATCCTTGATGTCTTCTCGCAAGACACGACCAACCAAAATTGGGTCATTGCACGCAGTCTGGTTTATTACCCGGCGATACGGAGTTTCGATGAACCCATATTCGTTTACGCGGGCGAAGGATGCCAGACGCCCAATTAAACCGATGTTCGGACCTTCAGGGGTTTCAATCGGACAAATGCGACCATAGTGTGAATGATGGACATCCCGAACGTCGAACCCGGCGCGCTCACGACGCAAACCTCCCGGGCCTAGAGCCGAAAGTGTACGCTTGTGACGCAATTCAGCTAGAGGGTTGGTTTGATCCATGAATTGCGAAAGTTGACTGGACCCAAAGAACTCACGCAAAGCCGCGACAACCGGGCGAATGTTAACCAATGTAACAGGTGAGAGCTGCTCCTGGTCACGGATGGACATGCGCTCTTTGATTACGCGTTCCATACGGCGCAAGCCTATGCGCAGTTTATTCTGAATTAATTCGCCGACAGTCTTGACTCGCCGATTTCCCAAATGATCAATATCGTCTGGCGGCTCAATGCCATTATTGATGAGGATCATCCGCCTTAAAAGACGAATTACATCTGCCTTGGTCACAGTACGGTGCGGAATTGGAATCTGCAGATCAAGTTTTTGATTGAGTTTATACCGGCCAACCCGCTCCAGGTCATAGTGCCGCTGGTCAAATAACTGTTCTTCCAGGAAGGCACGTGCATTATCCAATGTAGCCGGGTCGCCCGGGCGCATCCGTT
>JBGOZL010000098.1:0-6714 GCA_041480185.1 Anaerolineae bacterium | reverse complement strand
GGGTACGGCGAGTTGGCAGCAGGTTCAGCCGGAAACCTCCTCGGTGTTCCTGGCAGGGACGGGGGGTGTACCTGGTGGGCGGGAGACAGGAGCCTGGATCACCCAGAATGTACCCGCCAATGCCACTTTCATGACCATTGGACCCTCCATGGCGAACATCATTGAATTCTACGGCCAGCGCAAGGCATATGGCTTATCTGTCAGCGCCAATCCATTACATCGCAACCCATCCTACGAGCCCATCCTTAACCCTGACCTGCAAATCCGCAACTCCAACCTGCAGTACATCGTCTGGGACTCTTTTTCCGCTTCCCGGTCCTCATTCTTTTCGAATCAAGTAATGGCATATGTCAAAAAGTATCACGGACGCGTTGTTCACACACAATCCATCACCGTAAATGACGGCCATGGAAATATGGTTGTCACACCGGTCATTATTATTTATGAGGTGCATCCATGATCCGCCATAAATTTTTCGCGGTTGTCCTGATGGTCTTCCTGGGAGCAAGCCAACTCGGCTTGGTTAATCCGCCTACCACCCCCAATGTCTCACAGACCAGGACCCCCATCAAACACCTGGTCGTTCTTATGCAGGAGAACCATACCTTCGATAATTATTTTGGCACCTACCCGGGAGCGACTGGCATTCCCAGTGGGACGAAAATGCCGGTGGACCCAACCAACCCCAGCTCGGCTATGGTTGTACCCTGGCATATTGGCGACTCCACCATTACTGACCTCAGCCACAGCGCTCCGACATTTCTCGCCCAATATGATTCCGGAAAGATGGATGGTTTTATCTCTGCCCTGAACAACCTTAACCAAAATGGGCAACTCGCAATGGGTTATTACGATTACCGGGACATTCCTTATTATTGGAATTTGGCTGCAAATTACGTCCTGTTTGACAATTTGTTCAGCTCGGCAAAAGATGGTAGCTCTGCCAACCATATGTATTGGGTTGCAGGCGTCTCACCTACGCCAAAACACGGCCAAACATTATCCAGTCTCCTGACGAAATTGCCCACTATTTTTGATCGCCTGCAAGCAGCAGGTGTCAGCTGGAAGTTCTACGTTGAAAACTATAACCAAAGTATCAATTACCGGAACATGGCTTCCCAGGGCAACAGGGGTTCCCAGGTGATTTGGGTCCCGCTGCTAAACTTCGACCGGTTTATTGATGACCCCACCCTCATGAGCCATATTGTTGATCTAAGCCAATATTATGTGGATTTAAGTCACGGAACTCTACCAGCGGTATCGTATATCGTCCCTTCGGGTGCCAGCGAGCATCCACCCGAATATCCCGCCACTGGCCAACGCCAGGTGAAGAACCTGATCCAGGAATTAATGCGCTCGAGCGTATGGAACAGCTCAGCTTTCATGCTGCTTTACGACGATTGGGGCGGCTGGTATGACCATGTTGCACCTCCCCAGGTGGATGCCTACGGCTATGGTTTGCGCGTCCCGGGGTTGTTGGTGAGCCCGTATGCAAAGGTTGGGTTCATCGACCATACCCAGCTTGACTTCACATCCGTGCTTAAATTCATCGAGAGCAATTGGAATGTTGCAGCATTGTCCACCCGCGATGCAGCTGCCAATAATATCTTGTCCGCGTTTGATTTCAAGCAGGCACCTCGGCAGGCGATTTTTCTGTCATCAACATGGGGTCCGGTTACTGCAGTTAAAAAGAGCCCGACCGTAATCATCTATATCTCCTACGGTCTGGCGTTCCTGGTATCCATATTGGTCTTTGTCTTTGCATTATTAAAACAACGCAAGCCGCGGGTACTAGCCCAGGAGAAAATCACACGATGAAAAGAGCCCTGTTTCTCACCCTCATCTTTTCAGGTCTGTTGGCAATCGAATTGCCCGTTGGGGTGGTTATCCCTGTTTCAGCCGCCACCCAGGGAGACCTAAGGCAGCAGAATACCCAGACTTCTGCGGTTAACGCCAGCTTGACAGTCCCGCGGATGCTACCGGACGCATCCAATGCCTTGATTTCGTCTTCCCGTATCCCTAAAGAGGGTTCTGCCATCATACTTTCCACACCGCAGGATGTTGGTGTTGGGAAACAATTTACCATTTCCGGGCATATCCGTGATTTGGCTGGGGGTCCGGTTGCCAATGCCACCATCCATATCACCTTGAATGGCACTATTCTTGGAGATGCAAGATCGAATCCGGTTGGCTATTTTGCCCGAAACTTCAGCTCGAAAAAACTCGTGGCGGGTACTTATACGATCGATGCTTATTTTAATGGGACGCGTTTGCTGTATAGATCTGGAGCATCCACCCATCTAACCATCCATACGGGCGTTATCGGTGTCCAAACCATTCCAGCGATTTCAGGAATTACCTTTGAAATGGATGGGAAACAGTATGTTACCGGACAGAATGGGAATTTTTTTATCGCAGTAGATAATCCCGGCGTGCATCGTCTCTCCGTCCTAGTGAATCTGTATAACGACCCTTCCCAGCACATCGAGTTCTCGCGTTGGCTAAGTGGAGGCGTAAAGCCATACCTGGACGTTATTGTGCCCTCCAAAAATGATTATGTCCAGGTGGGGTTTAATGTTTTTCACCAGGTAGGCTTGTCATTTGTAGACCAGGCCAAGTTTCCGGTGAACGCTCAACGCGTCACCCAGGTCACGTACCGAAGCGTACAGGGGGATGTCTTCGTGGTATCAAATGGTCAACCTCAGTGGATCCCTGCCAGCCGGGTTGCCCGCCTGGCAAATGGCCTTGTGCCAACCCCCCTGCTCTACTCGGTGATCAGTGTCATCTCGGATGGTTCAAACGTGGTTAATTCGTCACAACAGCAGTTCTATGCGCGCCCCAACGATACCTGGAAAATTTCCATGCTCCTTTATTCGATTCACTTCAGCGCCAGCGACGGTTTGTTCAATTTTCCGACAGGCAGTTCGATTAATTTGGTGGCCCCCGATGGAACGGTTAAAAACTATCCTCTGGATCTGGCCGGTACAGCTGAAATTCATTCCCTTGCTCGCGGAAATTATTCCGTCCAATTAGTCGGTGCTGTCGGGCTTGGCAGCCGTACTCCGGTTGCCCTTTCACGCAACCAGGATGTATCCATAAAAGAGATAAGCTTTTTGGACCTGGCTGTCTTAAGTGTGCTTGCGACGATCCTCACGCTGGGGCTTCTTTTATACGGCCGTCCTCAGATCTTCAGCTTCCTGGTGAGAAGGAACCGTCCGCAAGCCATGGCGATTGACCATGCGTTAATCGAATCGGATGGAGGAAATGGACTTCTTATGAAAGGAAAAGGAGTTCGTCCGAACGACGATTTTGTCAAATGGTCCTGATTTATAGAATCATGCGCCGGCTGGAGTACCCTATTGCAGTTCCATCGTTTTTAGGCGTACTGGTTCTCACTCCATATCAAGGGGTGGAACCAGGAATGGAAATTAGGGCGCACTGAAATCAGGAGAGGCTTTTTATGGCATCTAGACGAAGCAGATTCCTCGGTTGGTTGTCTGTCCTCTTGCTCCTTGCGATAGGTTCCGCGGGTGCCTCCCCCGTGCATGCACAGCAGCAGGTTCCTACAACCGCGACCAGCCCCATCCCGACGCTGGCTTACTACTATATTTGGTATAACACCAGCTCCTGGAACCGGGCAAAAATGGACTATCCCCTGTTGGGAAAGTACTCAAGTGACGATATTTCGGTAATGCGCCAACAAATTCTGTGGGCGAAGGCTGCCGGGATTGAGGGGTTTATCGTCAGTTGGAAAAGTACCGATGTTCTCAACCGTCGCCTGGACCAACTGGTCCAAGTTGCGGAGCAGGAAGATTTCAAACTGGCAGTGATCTATGAGGGCTTGGATTTTAATCGCAACCCTCTGCCCGTCCAAACCATCGCCAGCGACCTGGATTATTTCATCCAGCATTTTGCCGGACAATCAGCCTTCGATATCTTTATAAAACCCTTGGTGATCTGGTCGGGGACCTGGATGTTCACTCCCCAGAAAATTACTCAGGTTACCCAGGAAAGGAGATCCTCGTTGCTGATCCTTGCTTCAGAACGCAGTGTGGCCGGGTACCAGCAATTGGCTGACCTGGTAGACGGGAATGCTTATTACTGGTCGTCCGTCAATCCAAATACATTTCCCGGGTACCAGGATAAATTATCCCAAATGAGCCAGGCAGTCCACCAGAATGGCGGGATTTGGATCCCGCCGGCTGCTCCCGGGTTCGATGCCACCGCGATCGGCGGTACCACCATTGTCGCCAGGAATAATGGCGCCACTTTCCGCGCAGAGATCAACACCGCCATGGCTTCCTCTCCCGATGCGCTGGGCATCATCAGTTGGAACGAGTTCAGCGAAAACTCTTATATCGAGCCATCCCAAAATTATGGCTCCACTTACTTGGATATATTGCGCGGGATTGATTTCCTGCCTCAAATCTCGATTGGGCAATTTGATTCCAGCGAACCTGCTGCCACTTTTCCAGACCTGCTGCAATATTCTCGTGTCATTGCCCTGGCTGGACTATCCATCCTGGTCCTTTCCAGCGTGATCGTGGTTGTTCGCCGTCACTAAGTGTTTATTAAAGAAAATTATTGAACAAGGAATAAAAAAAGATGAAACGGTTTCTTATATTCACCTTGGCCTGCATAATCCTGGTAAGCTGTTCACCCGCGGGATTCGTAAGCGGGTCGACTCAAATTAACAGTCCCACTTCCCCCTCCGGCACTCCTGCTCCTGCTATCGGAATTCCCAACTTCGATCATATTGTCCTGATCATGCTCGAAAACCGGGATTATAAAACCGTCATTGGGGCAGATACCCAAATGCCTATGCTGAACACCCTCGCCCAGCAGGAAGTGATCCTTTCCAATTATTTCGCTGTCACCCATCCCAGCTTGCCCAACTACATCGCCCTGGTCAGTGGCAGCACCCAGGGTATCACCTCCGACTGCAAGGATTGCTTCGTCAATCAACCCAACCTGGCTGATCTGATCGAGGCCAGCGGACGTACCTGGAAATCCTACATGGAAAGCATGCCATCGCCTTGTTTTATTGGAAATGCGAACCCCTATGCCCAGAAACACAACCCATTCCTCTACTTCGACTCGATCCGTCTGAACCCTGCCCGCTGTGACCAGAGTATTGTCCCCCTGACCACCCTGGACACTGATTTGGCAAACAACCAGTTACCCAACTTCTCGTTCATAATGCCCAACCTGTGTAATTCGGGCCATGATTGCTCCCCCGCGACAGCGGATAAATGGGTTACTGACATGGTCGCCAAGCTGCAGGCCTCTCCTGTTCTGGGGATCAAAAGCCTGATCATCATTGCCTTCGATGAAGGCAGCGATAAGAGTACTGAAAGCTGCTGTGGCATGGGTCGCCCGGCCGGCGGGCAGGTGGCAGTGGTGCTTATTTCGCCAACAGCCCTCCCTGAATTCACCGACAACACCCCTTATTCGCATTACAGCCTGCTCAAGACGATCCTCACTGCCTGGAAACTGCCTGCTCTGGGTCAGACTTCCCAGGATTCCACCCAAACGATTACTGCACCCTGGACCGGTCAGCTTGGCAAGTCTACTACTAGTGTTACGGCTGGTGCATCCATCCCAGCGACAGCAATTGGCATTACAGTCCCCATACAAGTCCAGGTTAGAAGTTGTTCAACCAGTTCGCCTGCCATTATCGACTGTGTATCACCAAATACCTTCCTAAGGCGGTTTAACTAAAATTTTGCCCATTCAGGACAAAAGCAAATGGTTCCTGCCGCACCTTATCAAAAAGAATGGATTCTTTACCGTTCAGGAGAATTCCTATGAACGCAATAGAAAAATATGCTCGTTCAATTTATCGACAATACCGGTTTCTGCTTTTACTCTTTCTCGTAATAGCCTTGCAGTTGTCATTTCCAGGGCTGTTATCGGCTGTTACCAATCAGTCGGGAAGTATTCCCCTGGCGGCAGCTGCTGGTGACCCGGTGATTGCAGCGGCAGGCGATATTGCCTGTGATCCGGCCACCACAGCTTTCAATAATGGGCTGGGTACATCTAGCTCATGCCGTCAGAAATATACCTCTGACCTGTTGGTTAACATGGCGCCTTCAGCAGTACTTGATCTGGGTGATAACCAGTATTACTGCGGTGGTTACCAGGCATTTGTGCAATCCTATGATCTAAGTTGGGGCCGCGTGAAATCCATCACCCACCCATCCGTGGGCAACCACGAATATTTAACCAGTGGCGGAACTGGTTGTACGACCGCCAATGCGGGGGCCGCGGGGTACTTCCAGTACTTTGGCGCAGCAGCCGGCATACCGGGACAGGGTTACTATAGTTTTGATATCGGAGCCTGGCATATCATTGCATTGAATACAAATTGCGGAAATGTTGGCGGATGCGGTACAACTTCACCTCAATACAAATGGTTGCAGGCAGATCTTGCCTCCCACACAAACTTGTGCACCATGGCTTATTGGCATATTCCCCTCTATAGTTCCGGCGGACGTGCCAATGCCAATTCTCAGAAGCTCTACAATCTGCTCTATACCAACAATGCTGACCTTATTCTTACCGGTCATGACCATATCTATGAACGCTTTGCCCCCCAGGATGCGAATGGTAACTTGGACCCGGTCAACGGCATTCCGGAATACATCGTCGGCACGGGGGGAGCGGATCATACCTCAATAGTAGCTGTTGCTCCAAACAGTATCGTGCGCAACG
>JBGOZL010000097.1:0-6722 GCA_041480185.1 Anaerolineae bacterium | reverse complement strand
GCTTGATCTGGCGGCTTGGTCTGCGCCATTATTCGGGCGCATCCGCATAATTTTTCAATTCTAATTACTCAGCCAGATAATTATTTACCTATGTGTTTCTGAATCCTGAAAACCAAAGCTTCGCGTATAGGTTGGATAATTAATTCGTTGAACTCTCGTTTCTCGTAGTTCTTCGTTGGTTATCCGGAAAGAAAAAAATTGCATGCACTATTCTGCTCGCTATTGACAACATTTCCTTTTTCAAATAAAATAGTTTCAGTAGTTAATCATTAATAAACTTAATCAAATTCACAAATTGATGGAAAAATGAATGCAAAGGTTCGTTCATCAGGTTTGGTTAAGCACGCGGTCGATGTTTTCTGGGAGACATATCCTCCCCTTTGGAGAATGATCCAGGCTCATATTCGCGAAGTGGCGGTGAAACAATTTAACATCAGCGTTGACCAATTCCATATCCTCCGACACATCCGCAGGGGACGAAACTCGGTCAGCGAATTGGCAGAGGTGCGGGATATCAGCCGCCCGGCTATCAGCCAGTCTGTAGACCTTCTGGTGATCCGGGGATTAATTTTTCGTACAATTGATATTAAAGACCGCCGGCATATAAAACTGGATCTGACAGCTGATGGAAACGCTCTGATGGATGCCATTTCTGGAGATACCCGTCAGTGGATGGTCGACAAGTTCGCTCAATTGAGCGTCGACGAAATTCAGGCATTTACATTCTCCATGGATTCCTTTAAAAAAATCATCTAAACTATGAAACAGGTTACTAAACTCTTCCGCTTTCTTAAACCATACTGGAAAAAGTCCGTCATTTCGCTGGTGTTGTTGACCGCGGTAGTAGTCATGGATTTGGCAATCCCGCGGCTGGTGCAACGTGTCATCGACCAGGGTGTGAATGCTCAAAATATGCAGGTGGTGGTTAATACCTTTTTCATTATGCTGGGCATATCTGTCCTGGATACCATCTTTGCAATTGGTAACAACAACTTTTCGGTTCAAGTCGGGGAAGGGGTTGCACGCGATATGCGCGAGGCCATTTTCCTTAAGATCCAATCTTTTTCCTTTGGAAACCTCGACCGTTTGCAAACCGGACAACTGATGGTGCGACTCTCCAACGACTCTGGAGTGGTCCAGCGCCTGTTCCAGATTACATTGCGCATAGGCACCCGGGCTCCACTCTTGATGATTGGCAGCATTATCCTGATGTTCAATACCGCTCCTCAATTGGCGGTGATCATGCTTCCTCTTTTGATCATCACTTCCGCCATCATAGCTGTCTTCAGCACTAAGTTGGGACCGCTGTTCCTGACCATGCAGCAGAAATTGGACAAGCTTAACACCGTCTTGCAGGAAAATATTGCAGGTGTGCGTGTGGTCAAAGCTTTTGTGCGTGCCCGCCACGAAGCTGCTCGCTTCGAAGAAGCCAACGAGGATTTTACCGAGCGGAATGTCCGGGTGACACAGCTCATGTCCACCTTGAGCCCTATTTTGAATTTTGCGCTGAATATCGGCGTTGTAATCGTAATTTGGTCCGGAGGCTTGCAGTCCATTCGGATGGGAAATTTATCTACTGGTCAAATTATAGCCTTCGTAAACTACTTGCAGACTACGGTTGTTCCTTTGCTGAACCTGGTCAATCTTGCAAATATCTGGGCAGCAGCCATTGCTTCAGCCACTCGTGTAAACGAAGTTCTGGATGCGGAAACCGAGGTCAGGGACGCACCGGATGCCATTGTCTTGCCAAACTTCTGCCGCCTTCAAATCAAATTCGAAAATGTCTGTTTCCACTACAATGGCTCAACTGACGAGTCCGTACTACATGGTATTTCGCTGACGGTTGAACCAGGTCAAAAGGTGGCAATATTGGGGGCAACAGGATCAGGGAAGTCTACACTTATAAACTTGATTCCACGTTTTTACGATGCGAGCGAAGGGCGCATCTTGGTGGATGGGGTGGACATCCGCAAGGTCAGCCAGGACTCGCTATTAGCCCAAATCGGCATAGTGCCTCAGGAGACTGTGCTCTTCTCCGGGACTGTGAGGGATAACATCCGCTATGGCCGTCCGGACGCCACAGATGAGGAAGTTGTTGCAGGAGCGAAAGCTGCACAAGCGCACGATTTCATCTTGGAACTTCCGGATGGCTACGAAACACATGTGGAAGAACGTGGAACCAATCTTTCCGGTGGACAGAAACAGCGCATCGCAATTGCACGTGCCCTCCTTACTAACCCTTCTATTTTGATTTTGGATGATAGTACCAGTTCGGTGGATGTGGAAACCGAGACCAAGATTCAATCCGCATTGGATACACTGATGAAAGGGCGCACCAGTTTTATCGTAGCCCAGCGTATTAGCACCGTCCTGAAGGCAGACAAAATTGTGGTGATAGATAAGGGGCAAATTGCTGCTGAGGGTACCCACCGGGAGTTATTACAGTCCAGCCCGATTTACCAGGAAATTTTTGCTTCCCAATTGGGAAATGGGATTAACGGTTCATAGTCATGGCAGACCAAACAACCACCCAACCCAACGCCAGCGAGATCCGTTCCCGGATGATGCGCGGTGGCCCGGGTAGACCGGGCAAGATCGAAAAAGCACGCGACCCGAGCCGTGCTCTGATCCGGTTGATACCATATCTCAAGCCGTATACTCTCATTTTGGTCATTGTATTTACTTTCATCATGGGCTCTACCGTCCTTGGGTTGATCGGTCCCTACCTGATGGGGCAGGCTATTGATAAGTTCATCGCTGTGAAAAAGATAAGTGGTCTCGCAACCATCGCCATCTGGATGCTCGTTGTGTTCGTGCTCGGTAATTTCTGCGATGCAGCTTCGGGCTGGATGATGGCAAGTGTCTCGCAAAAAGCACTCAAAGGTGTGCGGCATGACCTGTTTGGGCATTTACAGACGCTCTCCCTAAAATTTTTCGATACGAACACTGCTGGCGAACTGATGAGCCGTTTGACCAATGATATTGACGCGATCAACCAGGCAGTCTCCCAAAATGTGGTCTCGCTGGTCGCCAGTGTTCTTTCAATGGCTGGTATCTTGCTTGCGATGTTCCTTATGAACATCTGGTTGACCCTCGCTGCCCTCGCTGTTGTTCCCTTGATGCTGTGGTTCACTAATTTCGTTGCAAAATATACTCGGAAAGGATTCCGTGAATTGCAGAAACACCTGGGTGAAATGACCAGCGTAACAGAGGAAGCTATTAGCGGGCAGCGGGTGATCAAGGCGTTCCGCCGGAACGATTCGGTGATTGAAGCTTTTCGGAAAAGCAACCAGGATGTATATAAGGCCGGTGTCTATGCCAACTCTTATGCTTTACTATTAATGCCACTCACCAACCAACTGGGAAATCTTTTTGTGATCACAATCGCAGGACTCGGCGGCTGGCTGGCGCTAAAGGGATTGGTTACGATCGGAACCATTGCCGCCTTCATCAGCTATGGGCGCTCGTTCGTCAACCCTCTGCGGCAATTGTCTAACATTTTCAACGCGATTCAGGGGGCGCTTGCGGGGGCGGAACGCGTCTTTGAGGTTATTGATACCTCACCGGAAGTCGATGACGCTCCCGAGGCAGCACCCCTGGATAGAGTTCATGGACAGGTGATATTTAAAAACGTGCAATTCAGTTACACTCCGGAAAAACCTATCATTAAGAACATGACGCTCGAAGCCAAACCTGGCGAGATAGTGGCTTTAGTAGGTCCCACTGGAGCGGGGAAGACGACCCTTGTCAACCTTCTCACCCGTTTTTATGAAATTGACGCTGGTCAGATCAGAATTGATGGAAAAGACATTCGGCAGATTAAAAAGGATGACCTGCGCCACCAATTGGGTTTAGTCCTGCAGGATACTTTCCTTTTTTCTGCTTCGGTGATGGATAACATCCGTTATGGGCGTCTTGAAGCCTCGGACCAGGAAGTCATCGATGCTGCAAAAATGGCAGATGCTGACCTTTTCATTCGCAAATTGCCACACAGCTATCAAACTATGCTTTCGGAAAGAGGCAGCAATCTTAGCCAGGGTCAACGGCAAATGCTATCCATTGCGCGTGCCATCCTGGCTGACCCTTCGATCCTTATTTTAGATGAGGCTACCAGCAGCGTAGACACACGTACTGAAATCCGCATTCAGAATGCGCTCTTGCGTTTAATGAAAGGTAGAACAAGTTTTGTCATCGCCCACCGGCTTAGCACCATTCAAGATGCGGATCTTTTACTTGTAATAAAGGAGGGTGAGATTGTTGAGAAGGGCACTCATCAGCAACTTCTGAATCAGCACGGTTTTTATCATCACTTATATCTGAGCCAGTTTAAAGGCGAGCAGATTTAAACAACAAAAGCCAGGATATTTTGAACCGGGTCTAAAAATCGCCTATGTTATTTGCGGGCGATTTTTTATTCCAGATCAAGCACACTTAATTATTTTTTCTTCCCGCTGGCTGCCATCCATATCCCAGCCAAAATCAACACCGCTCCCCCGATTTTCGTCCATCCAGGTATTTCCTGAAAAATGAAATAGGCCAGGATGGTCGAACCGACGGGTTCGCCAAGCAAGGCCACGGATACAAACGTAGCTGGCAGGTATTTCAATGCCCAATTAAATGTCGAATGACCAAGCAATTGTGGTATCAAAGCCAATAGTAAGAACCACAGGTATGCTAATGGTGGGAGTCCAACCGGGCTTTCTCTTAATTCCAACATGATGACAATTAATACAACTGCAGCCATTCCATAAACAATAAATACATATGGGATCAGTTCCATTTTTGACCGCAACTTGCGCCCCGCTAAAATATAACCGGCAGCCATCCATGCTCCGGCTAATGCAAGCAAATCACCTACGAAGGCTTTACCGGCGAAAAAGGATTGAAGCGGAGGGCAGGATATGGCTCCTGATTGCCATGTACATACATCGCTTAACCCAACAATGACTCCGCCTGTCAATGCCAGGATTAAACCAATCCCTGCAGCCAATCCTAGACGCTCGCGTAGCACCACTGGAGCAAGAATTGCCACCCACAGCGGCGTGGTTGACACCAAAACAACTGAACTGGCGACAGTGGTGAATTCCAGTGAAGTGATCCAGGTCCCAAAGTGTAATGCCAGGAAAAAGCCAGAAAGCAGGGCTAAAATCCATTCCCACTTACTCAACCGTCGCAAGTCGGGCTGGTAATGGGTTAACACGAATGGCGCCAGCACTAGGCTCGCAATTGTCAACCGGGCTGCAGCAATGACAATGGATGGTGATCCTTCCTGCTGCGCAAATCGGATAAATATCGCGGCGGTAGAGACGACCGCGACACCTGCCAACAAACCCATGGTCAGTTTTGGGCGTGAGGGAACGTGGGGTTCAATCATAGCCTCCAAAGTATACCGCTTGTGCGAATTTTTATTAGTAATTTGTAAGAACCCCCGTCATAAGCTTGACTTGATAGAAATAATAAGTACAATATGGGTAATAATTATCATAATATAATATTTGAAATAAAGGAGAAAAAATGTCATTTCAACTCAATCCCCTCCCATACGCTTACGACGCATTGGAGCCATATATTGACACCATGACAATGCAAATTCATCACGACAAACACCATGCTGCATATATCACCAACCTGAATGCTGCACTGGATAAACACACCGAGCTTTCAGGAAAGTCGCTCGAAGCTTTACTAATGGACCTGAATGCGATCCCGGAAGACATTCGGACTGCAGTCCGCAATCATGGTGGCGGGACCTGGAACCACGACTTTTTCTGGCATGTGATGGCCCCAAAAGCCGGCGGAGAACCTCAAGGCGACCTGGCAAAAGCCATTGATTCCACCTTTAGTACATATACCAACTTCAAAGCCGAGTTTGAGAAAGCTGCTATGGGACGGTTCGGGTCCGGATGGGCTTGGTTGGTCAGAAAGGGTGGCGGGCTTGCTGTGATCTCGACCGCCAATCAGGATACGCCGATCTCAGATGGGATGACCCCGCTCTTGGGTCTGGACGTTTGGGAACATGCATATTACTTGAAATACCAGAACCGCCGTGCGGAATACGTTTCCAACTGGTGGAACGTGGTTAATTGGGCTGAGGTTGCCCGTCGATTTTCAGCTAAATAGATGATCAGGAGTAAAAGAGATGTGCCCGGACATAGAGTCCGGGCTTTATGTTGCACAAATTTGGCAGCATCGTTATAATATGGTCATCTTGTCAGTAAATATCCAATAGGAGGAACACAATGACGCATATTATTACCAGCTTATGCTTGCGCGATCGTGGTTGTATTGATGTCTGTCCTGTGGAATGCATTGTACCTGGTGAACCAGTCGAAAAATATCCTTGGATGTACATTTACCCAGATACATGTATCGATTGCGGGGCATGTATCCCCGAATGTCCATACGCTGCAATCTTCCCGGAGGATGAGGTTCCGGGAGCCTACACAGCCAAGGGTGGGGAATATATCAGCAAGGTTGGCCTGTCCTCCCATTTTGAGGGTACTAACCACACTGGCACGCATATCGTCCTGGATACTGTAAAACAACTGACTGCAGGTGAAGTTGTCAACCTGCGTGACGATATTCAACCCAATTATGATTTCTTCAAATCCGGTCCCGGCTACGGAGCAAAAGACCAGGATAATGGAATATAGTTTACTGCTAGCGAAAGATGAATTCAAACTTGAAACCCGGTTCCTATCTTGAACCGGGTTTTGCTTATT